>NZ_JBEYKR010000002.1:0-161954 GCF_040703535.1 Streptomyces sp. NPDC007346 | reverse complement strand
CTCGCCGACTGCTTCCCCGCGGTCGACTACTTCGAGAACAGCGGCCTCCCCTTCGTCATCGCCCTCAACGGCTTCGACGGACACCAGCCCTACACTCCCGACGAGGTACGCGAAGCGCTCCAGATCGGGCCGGACACCCCGATCCTGACGACGGACGCCCGGCACCGCGCCGACGCCAAGAGCGCGCTCATCACGCTGGTCGAGCACGCCCTGATGGCCCGCCTGCGCTAGGACGTACCGCCTGTATCGCCCGTACGGGAAGGGCCCCGCACTCCTCACGGAGTGCGGGGCCCTTCCCGTCATGCCCGGCGGGCGGGTCAGCCCTGCCAGCTGTGCGGTGCGCGGAAGCCCGGCGTGCGCTCCAGGCGGCGCCAGCCGGCCGTGTCGCGGCCGCGGTGGGCGGGGGCGGCCGGCTGGGCGGCGGCGCGGGCCATCAGGACGGCGGTGATGGCCGCCAGCTCCTCGGGGTCGGCGTGACCCTTCTCGACGCGCAGGACGGACTCGGCGGTGGTCAGGCTCATGGTGGGGTGTCTCCGTCTTCTGGGCAGGGTGTCGTGGACCGTGCGGCGGATCGCGCCGCTGCGGAGGGGCGACTACTGCGGGGGGTTGCCGTGCTTGCGGGAGGGCAGGTCGGCGTGCTTGTTGCGGAGCATGGCGAGCGAGGCGATGAGCACCTCACGGGTCTCGGCGGGGTCGATGACGTCGTCGACGAGGCCGCGCTCGGCCGCGTAGTAGGGGTGCATCAGCTCGGCCTTGTACTCCTTGACCATGCGGGTGCGCATGGCCTCGGGGTCCTCGGCGTCCGCGATCTGGCGGCGGAAGATGACGTTGGCGGCGCCTTCGGCGCCCATCACCGCGATCTCGTTGGTGGGCCAGGCGTAGGTGAGGTCGGCTCCGATGGACTGGCTGTCCATGACGATGTACGCGCCTCCGTAGGCCTTCCGCAGGATCAGCGAGATCCGGGGCACGGTGGCGTTGCAGTAGGCGTACAGCAGCTTGGCGCCGTGCCGGATGATCCCACCGTGCTCCTGGTCGACCCCGGGGAGGAAGCCGGGGACGTCCAGAAGGGTGATGATGGGGATGTTGAAGGCGTCACACATCTGGACGAACCTGGCGGCCTTCTCGGACGCCTCGATGTCCAGCACCCCGGCCAGCGCCTGCGGCTGGTTGGCGACGATGCCGACGACCTGGCCGTCCAGGCGGGCCATCGCGCAGATGATGTTGCGGGCCCAGCGCTCGTGGATCTCCAGGTAGTCGCCGTCGTCGACGAGCTCCTCGATGACCTGGTGCATGTCGTAGGGGCGGTTGCCGTCGGCCGGGACCAGGTCCAGCAGGACGTCGCCGCGCCGGTCGGCCGGGTCGTCGCTCTCGGCGACCGGCGGGTTCTCCCGGTTGTTGGAGGGCAGCATCCCCAGCAGGTAGCGGACCTCGGCGATGCAGGTCTCCTCGTCGTCGTACGCGAAGTGCGCGACGCCGGAGGTCTCGGCGTGGACGTCGGCGCCGCCCAGGCCGTTCTGGGTGATCTCCTCGCCGGTGACCGCCTTGACGACGTCGGGTCCGGTGATGAACATCTGCGAGGTCTCGCGGACCATGAAGACGAAGTCGGTGAGCGCCGGGCTGTAGGCCGCGCCGCCCGCGCACGGGCCGAGCATCACGCTGATCTGCGGGATGACGCCCGAGGCGCGCGTGTTGCGCTGGAAGATGCCGCCGTAGCCGGCGAGCGCGGAGACGCCCTCCTGGATACGGGCGCCGGCGCCGTCGTTCAGCGAGACCAGCGGGGCACCGGCCGAGATGGCCATGTCCATGATCTTGTGGATCTTCGTGGCGTGCGCCTCACCGAGCGCCCCGCCGAAGATCCGGAAGTCGTGCGCGTAGACGAAGACCGTACGGCCCTCGACCGTGCCCCAGCCGGTGATGACACCGTCGGTGTACGGCTTCTTGGCCTCCAGGCCGAACCCGGTCGCCCGGTGCCGGCGCAACTGCTCGACCTCCTTGAACGAGCCCGGATCCAGCAGCAGCTCGATGCGCTCACGCGCGGTCAGCTTGCCCTTGGCGTGCTGCGCCTGGGTCGCGCGCTCGCTGGGGCCGCGCCGGGCCTGCTCGCGCAGGGCCAGCAGTTCGGCCACCCGGCCACGCGTGTCGCTCGGCTCACCCTGGGTTTCGTCCACAACGGTCATGCATCGACCCTACGAACCCCGACCCAGAAATCGTGCCGTCGACTCCGTACAGTCTCCTGCCCCGTTTCGTGGTGGGTGTCAACAGAACCAGCCCTCCGGGCACACGATCCACCAGCGAAACGCCGCCCCGCACTGTGGGAAGCCCACAAAGGGGCCGGTGTGCCGTGGGCCACACGCCCCTGAGGGGGCCCGCAGGCCCCCTCAGTATGGCCGAGCACTGTTCAGCTCGGCTCCATCACGCCTCCGCCACTGTTCGACGAAGGTTCAACCTCCGCAGTGGAAACGGGCGTTGCCCCAGTCGGCGTGGTCGTTCCCGTTGCCGTCACCGCCGTCGTCGACGACGAGCTCGACGTAGGCGGCGCCCGTGACGTCGGCGGTGAGCTTCCAGGCCGGGTCGGCGGCCCCCAGCACCGGTGAGACCACCTTCCCGGTGCCGTCGGCGGTGACGGAGAACCGCACGCTGCCGCGGGTGGCCTGGGCGTCGTCGACGCCGACCTCGGCGGTGAAGGAGGTGCACTTCCCACCCAGGTAGTAGCGGATCTTCGCGGGGGCGTGGGTGCCCAGGCCCTTGGTGTAGGTGACGCCGCCGATCGTCAGCGGGCCGCCGTCGCCCGTCCCGGCCTCCCCGTTGGACCGGTCGCGCTCGACGGGTCCCCAGCCGTTCTCGGCGGCCGTCCAGTCGAGGTCACTGGCCCAGCTGTCCTCGGTGGGCGGGGGCGGCAGGGTCCGTACGGAGGTCTGCGCGTCGAGCGTGCGCGGGGCGCCTTCCACGGCGTACGTGGCCTGGGCGGCCAGCTGGTACGTCTCGTACGGGGCGTCCACCGGCGGGGTGACCCGCCAGCTGCCGGTGACCTTCGCGCCCGGGGCCACGGAGTCGAAGGCGACCGCGCCCGCCGGCTCGGCCCGCCATCCCTCGGGGACCGTCAGCGCCAGCTCCACCCCGGTGGCGGCGCTCGCCTCGTCGTTGCCGAAGGTGGCCTTGACGGTGTTGGGGGCGCCCGGCTCCAGGGTCTGCGCGTCGGCGGCCACGTCGAGCGTGCCGCAGACGGCCTCCTGCCCGGCGGGGGCGGGGCCGAGGTCGGTCACGGTGAAGGCGTCGAGCACGAAGTCGGCGCCCTGGGGTGCTCCGGCCCGCTTGCGCAGCCCGGTCCAGGTGTCGCCGCAGCCCGCGGTGAGGGTCTGGCTGAAGCGGCCGGTGGTGCGCTGCTGCCCGATGGGGGTGGACCGCACCTCGGTGGAGGCGGGGGTTCCGTCGGCGGTGATCCGGTCGTGGCCGTCGACCCAGGTGTAGGCGCCGGCGTGGCTGGACTGGTAGTCGAAGGCGACCTCGTAGCGGTGGCCGTCCCGCATCGGGACGGTCCAGGGAGCGGTGCGGTAGACGAGCCCGGTGTTCTCCTCGTGGGACTTCAGGGACTCCTTCCCGCCGAGCACGTCGTCGATCAGCTTCCCGTTCCAGCCTGCCTGGGTGTACGGGGCGTGGAGCTGGGAGATGCTGGTGCGGGGGTCGGTGGAGCCGCCCGCGTCGCCCTTGAGGAAGGGGCCCCAGCCCTGGTCGACCGCCTCGAAGTCCTCGTGCACGAGGGTGCCGGGCCGGGTGGCGGGGGCGTTCTCGACGATCCGTACGTCATCGGCGCGGACCGTGGCCGAGGAGCCCGCCGCCGCCTCGACGCGCAGGGTGGTGCGGCCGTCGGCGGGGGCGGTGAAGTTCACCTTGGCGCGCTGGAAGTAGGTGCCGTGCCAGTCGGAGGCGGCGACGAAGTCCTTGGCCGTGGACCGGTCGACGGCCACCGACTTCCCGCCCGCGCTCAGCACCGTACGGCGCGTCTGGCCGGGCTCGACCTCGATGAGGGCGGAGGCGGTGTAGCGCCTGCCGGGCTCGAGGCCGGTGACGGGCTGGGAGAGGGCGGCCGTGGCGGTGCCGGAGAGGGCGGCGCTGTTGCGGCCCTGCTCGTCGGTGGAGCGGGCGACGGTGCCGGTCTTCGTCCAGCCGCTGAGGTCACGGTCGTTGAAGCCGGGGTCCTTGAGGGGGGTGCCCTGGCCCCATGCCGGGTCGGCTGCCCTCGGCGCCTGGTCCGGGTGGAGGACGTAGGCCTGTCCGGCGGTGGCGGTGAGCGTGATCCTCCCGTTGGCCGGGCGTACGGTGGTGACCTTCTCCCGCCCGTTGTCGCTCAGCGCGTAGACCGTGTACGGGCCCTTCCCGGGCACCTCCCAGGTGCTGGTGCCCCCGGTCCCGCTGTAGTGGTAGAGCTTCTTCCCGCCGTCCCAGGGCAGCAGGTAGTCGGTGCCGCTGAGCACCTTGCGGCCCTGGTGGTAGAAGGTCCGCTTCCCGTCCTCGACCGTGCCGCGCACACCGCCGGTGAAGGTGATGTCGTTGCCGTCCCAGCGGGTGATCCTCTGCTGCTGGAGGTACTTGGCGGGGAGGTTCTTCTGCCAGATGTTGGCGGTGAAGGCGTTCCAGTCATTCTCTCCGGTCCAGCCCTGGAAGTCCTCCAGGACGCTCTGGCCGAGGACCGGGTGGTCGTTCCAGATGTCCTTCTCGCCGTTGCGGATGAACCGGATGATCTGCGAGTTGAGGCCCTTGTTGGTGGCTCCGCCGTAGTTCAGGTCGTTGGCCCAGTGCGACCAGAGCGAGGCGCGCTCGAACTTGTCGGCCCACTCGGTGCCGACGGTCCAGCCCTGCTTCTGGACGGCCCGCATGGTCTTGTCGGCGATCCAGCCGTGCGAGTAGTAGACGTCGATGTAGAGGAAGCCGAGGTTCTTGTCGGTCTCGTCGCGCAGCTGCTGGAAGCGCTCGGCCAGGTCGCCGCTGTTGATGTCGCGGCGCTGGTCGATGTAGTAGCTCTGGTTGAGCCAGTTCCAGCCGGGCTTGGTCTTGTCGACGAGCTGCTCGCTGAAGGCGTTGGCCTCCGGGTAGGACTCGGTGGCGTTGACGTGGACGCCGAAGGTGGCGCCCCACTTCTTGCCGTTCTTCAGCAGGGTGTTGAGGTCCTTGAGCCCGCCGGCCCGCTTGTTGTAGTTGCCGCCGTAGTCCGGGTGGGCTGAGTCGTGGCCCTCGGAGCCGTACCCCTTGAGGACGGCGAGCTGGCCGAGGCCGTCGGTGGCCTGCGAGATCCGCTTGACGTCGTCGAGGGTGCGCAGGAAGGGGTGGGTGGCCTGGCTGGCGAAGTTGAACGGGATGTGGGTGACGACCCGGTCGGCCGTCTCCTCGCTGCCCGGGGCGGTGATGCCGATGGAGCGGAAGGCGATGGCCCCGTCCTGCCAGTCGACGGACCTGTCGCCGTTGGCGTCGGGGGTGACGACGACCTTGGCCCAGGGCAGGTTCTCGCCGCTCTCCGGCTTCGGGGCGCCCTCGCCCCGGTAGGTCCACTGGCCGGAGCTGACGCCGACCCGGACGCTGCCGTCCGCCTCGGCGCGCGCCTGGCGCCAGAGGCGGGCGTCGTCGCCGTCGGTGGGGCCGGAGGGCTTGTCGTAGGAGGAGTTGGACTCGACGGCGGCGGCGAGGGAGGCGGTGTTGAGGATCGCGTAGGTGGCGCCGACGGGTGCGGGATCCGGCTCGGTGTCCCCGGTGACCTCGCCGAAGACGTCGGCGGTACGGGTGGAGTCCGGGTCCAGCATCGTGAAGGCGGTGGCGGCGCCGGGCTCGGTGGAGCCGACGGAGATCAGGTCGTGGCCGGGGATGTCGATCGTGGACACCCGGAACGCGGCGGTGTCGCGGACGGCGGTCACCTTGAAGGTGGTGGTCCGGCCGGAGACGGTGAGCGAGGCGTCGATCTCGACGCCGGGGAGGCCGGTGAAGGCGAGGGTGTAGCGGGCGGAGGCGGCGTTCACCTTCGGCGCGGCCTTGAGCTTCACCGGGTGGGCGGTGCCGTTGAGGGTGACGGCGGTGACCGGCCGCGTACTGCCGAGGAGGTGCTCGCCGCTCGCCCGGTCGGTGTACGACAGGACGCGCGGGAAGTCGTCGGCCACGGCGACGGTGAGCTGGCGGGACCCGATGGTGGCGGTCGCGCCGGGCTTCGCCGCCCCGGCCGGTGCGGGGGACGGATCGGCGGCTGCGGCGGGGAGGGCTGCCCCCACGAGCGCCAGGACGGCGGCTGAGGCGACGGCGACCAGGCCGACGGAGGGGAATCTTGGCGACATGGCCCCTGAGTAGTCGCCGTGTCGGGACACCGTCAACGCATGTCGGTCCCGGGGGCCGTCTCCGTCCAACAACCGCGGTCCGTTAGTCCAAGTGGCCTCGGCGCCGGCCACGGCCGGCCTCTCGTTCACCTCTTGGCCGCGGCCACCTCCGTACGGTCACGGTTCGCACCCACCCGGCTCCGGCAAGTACCGCTTCCGGGCGTCGAGTTGTGAAGACCCGGAGTTTTTGAGAGCGCTCTCAGCGATAAGTATTGACGGCCGCTCCACCCCTCGCGAGAGTGGTGCGCACCCGCAGACACCCCCACTGTCCGGCCTCTCCCCACGCACCCCCACGACCCGTCTGCGGCCCCCACACAATCGGGAGTTCCCTCGTGATTTCGCGCAGAATGTTCCTGACCGGCGTCGCCGCTTCGGCCGCGGCGCTGACGTACCCCGCCTGGGGCACCGCCCTCAGCCCGCGCGCCTCAGCGGCTCCGGCCACCTGCGAACTGGCGCTGGAGAACAAGTCGTTGCCGGGCACGGTGCACGCCTACGTCACCGGCCACGAGCTGGGCACCGACCGCTGGGTGCTGCTCCGGCCCAACGGCGAGGTCTACCACCCCGACTCCCCCGGCGCCCCGCAGACCCCGCTCCCGGTGGACTGCGCGATCCCGCTCAACGGCGCGGGCGCGGCCCCGGTGGTGCTGACCCTGCCGCAGATGTACGGGGCGCGGGTCTACTTCGTCCGCGACGACAAGCTGGACTTCTTCCTCAACCCGGGCCCCTCGCTGGTGGAGCCCGCCTTCGCGACGCCGACGGATCCGAACTACGGGCGGACCTGGGCGTTCGCCGAGTTCACCTTCAACACCGAGCAGCTGTACTCCAACATCAGCTACGTCGACCTGATCACCGCCCTCCCGATCGGCATCACGCTGGAGGGCGACGGCACCCACGTGGTGGCCCCCCACCCCGAGGGCGCGGCGGAGCGGATCGCGGCGGACCTGACCGCCCAGGCCGCCGCCGACGGGCAGCCCTGGGACCAGCTGGTCACCCGGGGCGACGACGGCAACGTGCTGCGGGTCGTCTCGCCGCAGAACATCATGGCGCCGTACTTCGACCGGCCCGACGAGATGCCGTTCCGGGGCCTGTTCGAGGCCCAGATCGACGAGGTCTGGGAGAAGTACCGCTCCGAGGACCTGCGCATCGACCTCCAGGGCGGCCGGGGCACGCTGGCGGGCCGGGTCAGCGGTGACGTCCTCACCTTCGAGGGCGGCCACACGTTCACCAAGCCGGAGACGAAGGACATCTTCACCTGCAACCACGGGCCGTTCACCAACAACCCGGGCGACTCCGACGACAAGAAGGCGATCCTGGCCCGGCTGGCGGCCGGCTTCAACCGTTCGATCATGCTGAGCCACCCGAGCCAGCCGAACGGCACGTCGGTGTCGGACTACTACAGGACCCCGGTGACCAACCACTGGTCCCGCGTGGTCCACGCCAACAGCCCGATCGGCTACGCGTTCCCGTACGACGACGTCCGCCCGGACGGCGAGCCCGACGTCTCGGGCGCCGCGCACGACGGGAACCCGCGCCGCTTCACGGTGAGCGTGGGGTCCTGACGACCCTCGCGGCCGACCGATGAGCGCCCTCCGCCGGACCCGGCCGGCGGAGGGCGCTCATCTGTCCTCACCTGTCCGGGCGCGCACCGCCCCCTGAGGCACGACACGCCGTCAATTCATACCGTTCGCGGCGTTCTTGTCTTTCGTTCCGGCTTCCCGGAACCGTTCCGCATGCGAAAGAACAGGCTCCCCCTCCGCACACTCGCGGCGCTCGCAGGAGTCGACGTTCGTCAACCACACGACCCCGGTGGACCAGGACTCGCTCGGCGTCTTCCAGCAGCGCCCGAGCATGGGCTGGGGCACCCCGCGGCAGATCACCCACGTCCCGACCGCGTCGAAGTCCTTCTACGGACTGCCTTCGCTGACGAGCAACCCGGGGCTGCTCCAGGTCAAGGGCTGGGAGTCGATGGAGCCGAGCAGGGCGTGCCAGGCGGTACAGCGCTCCTAGCACCCCGACCGGTACGCGCGGTGGGAGCGGTTCGCCCTGGAGCTGCTGGAGCGGGAGGGGCCGACGGTCGACCCGATCGCCTGATCGCCGGGGGCGACCCGGGTGTGGGCCTGGGTGTGACCCGGGTGCCAGCCCAGGTGTGGCCCGGGTCGGCACCCCCGGCACAGCAAAAAGTTGAAACTTGAACAAGATAGGGCTACTGTCGTTCTCGTTGAAGGTTAAACAACACCGCCCGGCGACACATTCGCCGGTGCACCTGTGCCACCCCCGCACAGCACCGCTCGCACACGTCCCCCGAGGAGGAGCCATGGCTCTGTTCACCCGCAAGTCGACCGCCGCCCCGACCGCCGTCACCGAGGCCCCCGCGGTGGACCCCGCGCTGGCCGCCCTGACCGGCACGTACACCATCGACCCGGCCCACAGCAGCATCGGCTTCACGGTGCGGCACGCGATGGTCACCAACGTGCGCGGCTCCTTCGGGGAGCACGAGGGCACCCTGACCCTGGACGGCACCGACCCGGCGAACTCCTCCGCCGCCATCGACGTGAAGATCGCGAGCATCGACACCGGCATCGCCGACCGCGACGGCCACCTGGTCAGCGGCGACTTCTTCGACGCCGAGAAGTTCCCCCTGATGACGTTCCGCTCGACGCGCGCCGAGCAGCTGGGCGGCGAGGCGTACCGGATCACCGGCGACCTGACCATCAAGGACGTCACGCGCCCGCTCTCCATCGACCTGGAGTTCAACGGCTCCGCCACCGACGTCTACGGCAACGAGCGCGTCGGCTTCGAGGGCGGCACCGAGATCCTGCGCTCCGACTGGGGCCTGACCTGGAACGCGGCGCTGGAGACCGGCGGGGTCATGGTCAGCGACAAGGTCAAGCTGAGCTTCGACATCTCCGCGATCAAGGCCGCCGCCCCGCAGGGCTGATCCAGGGCCGTACGTACGGCAGCGCGCCCCGCACCCGTGACATCCGGGTGGGGGGCGCGCTGTCGTAGGTACGGGGTCACTTCCCGCGCGCGTCGGTAGGCCGATACGCCTCGCGTAGTACGTCGATACGTCTCGCGTACGAGGCTACGTCTCGCGTACGGGGTTACGTCTCGCGTACGGGGTTACTTCTTGACCTTCTCCGCGAAGAGCGGGACGACCTTCTCCAGGGCGTACGAGACGGAGAGCACCGAGTCCGTGGCGAACGCCTGGGCGATGTCCTTGTCGTCGAAGATCAGGGCGTTGCCGGCCTTCACCGACGGGACCGCCTTGTACAGCGGGTCGTTGCCGATGTCCGTGGCGGGGATGCCGATCGGGGTCATCACCGTGAGGTCGGCGTCCAGGAGTTCGAGGTTCTCCTTGGAGACGGAGACGGAGAAGCTCCCACCGGCCTTGGCCTCGACGGCCGGGCTGTTCCGGAAGCCGAGGCGCTCGACGAAGTCGACCCGGCCGGTGCCGCCGACGTACGCGCCGTAGCCCTCGGAGGTGCGCGAGCCGAGCACGATCGTGGCGTCCTTGAACTCGGGGTGCGCCTGCGCGGCGGCCTCGAACTTCTTCCCGGTCTCCGCGATCAGCTCCTTGCCCTTCTCGGGCACGCCCATGGCGGCGGCGATCATCGTGGTCTGCTGCTCCCACGAGATCATGTACTGGTCGCCGTCCTTGGGCACGCCCACGGTCGGGGCGATCTTCTTCAGGGTGTCGTACCGGGTCCGGTCGCCGCTGGACTTGGTGTCCAGGATGAGGTCCGGCTGGAGGGAGGCGATCTTCTCGAACTCCGGCTCCATCGTGCCGATGAGCTCCGGGGCCTTGTCGTACATGCCCTTGGCCCAGGGGCCGACGCCCTCGCCGCCGAACGGCAGCCAGTCGCTCGCGCCGACCGGCTGGCCGCCGAGCGCCAGGACCGTCTCGGCGTCGCCCCAGCCGAGGGCGACGATCCGCTTGGGCTGCTTGTCGACGGTGACCTCGCCGAACTTCGTCGCGACCTTGGCCGGGAAGGCACCCTCGGAGGCGGCGGAGGAGGCGGGGGCGGACGTGTCGGAGGAGTCGTCCGACGAGCCGCAGGCGGAGACGCCGACGAGCAGCGCGGCAACGGCACCGGCCATCAGGACGGGGGTGCGGCGCGGGCGCCGGGGAGCGGAAGCGTTCATGTCTTTAGGTTAGCCTCACCTAATGACAACGGTGCTATCGGGGTCGGCCGGTGGGGTCCCGTAACGCCGGTTTCGGCCCATGGGGTCCCGTACGTGGTCCTGCCCCGACTGGTTCCGTACGTGGTTCAGGCCGCCGGGTGCTTCACATGGTGGCGGCCCAGCGGCACCACCATCGGAGTGGCCGACGCCGGGTCCTCGATCACCGAGCAGCGCATCCCGAAGACCTCGCCCACCAGCGCCTCCGTCACGATGTCGACCGGCCGCCCCTCCGCGAGGATCCGCCCGCCCTTCATGGCGATCATGTGGTCCGCGTACCGGCAGGCCAGGTTCAGGTCGTGCAGGACGGCCACCATCGTGACCCCGCGCTCCCGGTTGAGGTCGGTGAGCAGGTCCAGGACGTCGAGCTGGTGACTGGCGTCCAAAAACGTCGTCGGCTCGTCGAGCAGCAGGATGTCCGTACGCTGCGCCAACGCCATCGCGATCCACACCCGCTGGCGCTGACCGCCCGAGAGCTCGTCCACCGGCCGGTCGGCCAGCTCCAGGACGTCGGTGGAGAGCAGCGCCCGCGCGACGGCCTCGTCGTCCTCGGGGCCCCAGCGGCGGAACCAGCCCTGGTGCGGGTAGCGGCCACGGCCGACCAGGTCGGAGACGGTGATGCCCTCCGGGGCGGTGGGGCTCTGCGGCAGGATGCCGAGCACGGAGGCGACCTCCTTGGTCGGCATCTCCTGGATGGACCGGCCGTCCAGGAGCACCGCCCCGGCGGAGGGGGCCAGCAGCCGGGCCATCGCCCGCAACAGGGTCGATTTCCCGCAGGCGTTGGGGCCGACGATGACGGTGATCCGTCCGGGCGGGACCTTCACGCTCAGGCCGGGGACGATCTCCCGGTCGCCGTAGCCGAGCTTGACGTCCCGGGCTTCAAGTGTGTGCTCAGCCACGACCGGGCCACGCCTTTCGTTGTCGTCGTCCCGATGAACCAGACCGTCCCGATGGGCCGAACCATCCCGATGGACCGGGCCGTCCCGATGAACCGGCATGTCAGCCCCCGCTGCCCACGCGGTTGGCGCGGGCCAAAAGAAGGAGCAGGTACGGGGCGCCGATGATGCTGGTGACCACGCCCACCGGCAGCTGGACCGAGGGCAGCATGTGCTGGGCCGCGAAGTCGGCGACGAGGACCAGCAGGGCTCCGGTCAGGGCCGCGTGCGGGAGGGCCGCGCCCCGGCCCGGGACCAGGCGGCGGGCGATCGGCGCGGCGACGAAGGCCACGAACCCCACGGGTCCGGCCGCCGCCGTGGCGACCCCGGCCAGGGCCGTGGCGCAGCCGAGCAGGGCGAGCCGGCTGGGCTCCACCTTCGTACCGAGTCCGGCGGCGGCGTCGTCCCCGAGCTGGAGGGGGCGCAGGGCGTGCGCGGCGAGGGCGGTGAGGGGGACGAGCAGGGCGAGGGCGCCGGCGAGGGGCCAGGCCTGGTTCCAGGAGCGGCCGTTGAGGCTGCCGGCCAGCCAGCGGAAGGCCTCCTGCGCGTCGGTCACGTCGGAGCGGGCCATCACGTACCAGACCACGCTGGAGAGCCCCATGCCGACGCCGATCCCGACGAGGACCAGGCGCTGTCCGGCGACCCCCTGGCGCCAGGCGAGGAGGTAGATGGCGACCCCGGCGGCCAGCGAACCGGCCAGAGCGCTGGCGGAGAGGGCGACTCCGCTGACCTGGAAGAGGAGGGCGGCGGTGACGGCGACGGCACTGGCCCCGGCGCTGATGCCGATGAGGTCCGGGCTGGCGAGGGGGTTGCGCAGCACGGTCTGGAAGACGCCTCCGGAGAGGCCGAAGGCCGCGCCGACGAGGACCGCGATGAGGGCGCGGGGCAGTCGCAGCTCCAGCACGACGAACCGGGAGCCGCCGTCGCCGCCTCCGAGGAGGGTCTCGACGACCTTCCCGATCGGCATGACCATGTCGCCGACGCTGAGCGAGAGGCAGAACATGGCGGCCACGGCGACGAGCAGGGCCGCCCCCACGGTCACGGAGCGCCGGCGCCCCCGTCCGCGTACGGCGCAGACCTGGCGTACGGCGTCGGCGAGCCGCTCCTTGTCCGTAGGCGCGGCGTCCTTGGTGATGGCGGGCCCCGGGCTCACAGTTCCACCAGCTTCCTGCGCCGGACCAGCCAGATGAAGGGGACGCAGCCGATCGCGGCGGTGATCACGCCGACCTGCACCTCGCCGGGAGGGGCGATCACGCGTCCGACGATGTCGGCGACGAGCAGCATGACCGGGGCGAGCACCATGCTGTAGGGCAGCACCCAGCGGTAGTCGGGCCCGGTGATGAGGCGGGCGGCGTGCGGTACGGCGAGGCCGACGAAGCCGATCGGTCCGGCGACGACGGTGGCGGCGCCGCAGAGCACCACCACGGCGAGGGCGGAGACGATCCGGGCCGTCCCGACCCGCTGGCCGAGGCCGCGCGCGAGGTCGTCGCCGAGGGCGAGGGCGTTGAGCTGCGGCCCGAGGGCGAGGGCGAGGACGGTCCCGACGAGGATGAACGGGGAGACCTGCCAGAGCACCTCGGAGGAGCGGGCGGTCAGCGCCCCGAGCTGCCAGAACCGGAACTGGTCGTAGCTCCCCCGGTCCTGGAGCAGGATCGCGCTGGTCACGGAGGTGAGTACGGCGCTGGTGGCGGCTCCCGCGAGCGCCAGCTTGACCGGGGTGGCGCCCTCGCGGCCGAGCGAGCCGATCCCGTACACGAGGAGGGCGGCGAGCAGCGCGCCGAGGAAGCCGAACCAGATGAACTGGGTGGCGACGGTGAAGCCGAGCAGCGTGATCGAGCAGACGACGGCGACCGAGGCGCCCGCGTTGATGCCGAGGAGCTGGGGGTCGGCGAGGGGGTTACGGGCGACGCCCTGCATGACGGTCCCCGCGAGCCCGAGCGCCGCCCCGGCGAGCAGCCCGGCGACGGTGCGCGGGATGCGGACCTCCTGGATGACGAGCTGGCCCTTGACGGTGAGGTCGGGGTCGAGGACGCCGGGCAGCACATCGCGCAGCGGCACGTCCCCGGAGCCGATGGCGAGGCTCGCCACGACGGTGAGGACCAGCACGCCGAGGGCGGCCAGGAGCCCGAGGGCGAGGACGGGCCGGCTGCGCCGAGGCGCTGCCGCTCTCCGCTCGCGCGTCCGTCCCCGCGCGTCCAGGACGGCGGAGCCGCTCACGGCCCTGCCACCGGGGCGGCGGCCGGAATGCGGTGGTGCACGGTTCGGTTCCTCACCCTTGCTCGTCGGCGCCTGCACGCCTGGGCGTCGTTGACTGCGCGGGCCCCCTCACAACGGGGGCGCCCGCACACACGGGCCCCGCACACGTGAAGACCCTCACCCAGCGGCCCGGGGCACGGCGATCCGCACCCGGCCCACCCCGGGCGGGGAAGACAAGGGGGCCCAAAGTAAGGTCACCCTAACAGCGCCTGTTCGACCGCGTGCTGCCGCACCCCACGATTACGGAGCCCACCCCTTGCCGTACGCCGCCGACACCGCCGCCCCCGCCTCCGGCCCGCTGGCCGGGGCCGTACCCCTGGGCTCGGCGGACGAGCTGCGCGAGATCCTGGGCACCCCGCACCCCATCGTCGTCGACAAGGTCCACGACCGGCTCACCGACGACGACCTGGCCCTGCTGGCCCGCTCCCCGTTCTGCACGCTGGCCACGTCCGACGCGTACGGCAACTGCGACGCCACCCCGCGCGGCGACGGCCCCGGCTTCACCCACGTCCTGGACCCCGGCACCCTGGCCCTCCCCGAGCGCCCCGGCAACCGCCGCGCGGACAGCTTCCACAACATCCTGTCCAACCCGCGCGTGGGCCTGCTCTTCCTGATACCCGGCGCGATGGACGTCCTGCGCGTCAACGGCCGGGCCCGCATCGTCATGGACGCCCCCTTCTTCGACGCGATGACACTGAAGGGCCAACGCCCGAAGCTGGCCCTGGTCGTCGAGATCGACGAGATCTTCCGCCACTGCCCGAACGCGCTGCGGCGGTCGGGGGTGTGGGCGCCGGAGACGTGGGAGGGGGCGACGGGCTGACCGGGGTCGGCCATCGGCCGGGTGGGACATCGGCCGAGGGACATCGGCCGGGTGGGGCATAACACTCGCGGTATATATCATTGACGCTATGCATGGTGAGCGGTTCACGATCGAGATCGAGCCCGAGGTGCGCCTCTGGCTGGAGGGCCTCCCGCCCCACCACTACGTGATGGCCGAGCAGAAGGTCGATCGTCTCGCCGAGTACGCCACCACCCTTGGCGAGCCCTACAGCAGACACCTGGGCGGCAAGCTCCGGGAATTACGCTTCGACCTCGGGGACCACGCCCAGCGCGTCACGTACTGGCCGGCCCCGAACCGCCGCGTCGTGTTGCTCACCGTCTTCCGCAAGACCAGGATGCGCGAGACGGCCGAGATCGAACGCGCCTTCGCCGCCCAGGAGATCTGCGAGTCGAGCCATGGGCCGGCCGCCGAGCACGAGGTCTACAGCCGCCCTGTCAAGGAGGAACTGCGATGAACCACGCCGAGTGGAAGACCCGCCGCCACCGTGCGCTCCTCGGTGAAGTGGTCGAGGAGAACCCGGAGTACGACCGGCTGTACGAGGAGGCCGAGTTGGCGCACGACCTCGGCCAGCTCGTCCACGACCGGCGCACGGCCCTCGGCCTGTCCCAGACGGAACTCGCCGAACGCTGCGGTATGAAGCAGCCGCAGATCTCCCGGATCGAAGGCGGCGGCACCATGCCGACCATCCCTCTTCTGCGGCGCCTGGCCCGTGCCCTCGACGCCGACCTGACCATCGCCCTCACCCCGCATCACGCCGCTGCCTGAGGGCGCGGGTGTCCGGCACGTGACAAGGCCCCCGCCTCCGTCCGTGACGGAGGCGGGGGCCTGTCGCCCTCCCCTGGGGCCCGGCCGGGCTCAGGCCTTGCGCTGCATGTCGGTGCGGGCGGGGTTGCCCTGCTCCGCCGCCTTGGGGTCCTTCTGGCCCGCCTTCGCGCGTACGCCCTGCTCGACGCGTTTGCCGAGCGTGCTGTCGACGTTCGACCAGTAGGTGAACGCCCTCTTCAGCACCGGCTCGGTCACGCCGTTGAGCAGGTGGTCGACGATGTTGTCCACCAGCCGGTCCCGGGCCGCGTCGTCCAGGACCTCGCGGACCATGGTGCCGGCCTGGCCCCAGTCGTCGTCCTCGGCGTGGTCGACGTAGGCCGCCCGGGTGATGTCACCGTCGGCGTACCAGCTCGGCGGGGTGCCGTAGCGGTCCGTGTCGGCCGCCGGGCCGCCCTTGGAGTTCGGGGCGTAGACCGGGTCGGTGGTCTTCCGGTACGCCATCGCCCCGTCCTTGGAGTACGTGTGCAGCGGCGCGATGGGGGCGTTGACGGGCAGCTGCTGGTAGTTGCCGCCGATGCGGTAGCGGTGCGCGTCCGCGTAGCTGAACAGCCGCGCCAGGAGCATGCGGTCCGGGCTCGGGCCGATGCCCGGCACCAGGTTGTTCGGCTGGAAGGCCGCCTGCTCGATCTCGGCGTGGTTGTCCGTGGGGTTGCGGTCCAGCGTCATCCGGCCGACCTCGATCAGCGGGTAGTCGCCGTGCGGCCACACCTTGGTCAGGTCGAACGGGTTGAACCGGTAGTCCTTGGCGTCCTCGTACGGCATGATCTGGACCTTCAGGGTCCAGCTCGGGTACTGCCCGTCGCGGATGTGCTCGAAGAGATCACGCGTGTGGTAATCGGTGTCCGCGGAGGCCATCTGGTCGGCCTCGTGCTGCGTGAACGTCTCGATGCCCTGGTCGGTCTTGAAGTGGTACTTCACCCAGAACCGCCGGCCCTGCGCGTTGATCCACATGTACGTGTGCGAGGTGTAGCCGTTCATGTGGCGCCACGTGCGCGGGATGCCGCGGTCGCCCATCAGCCAGGTGACCTGGTGGGCCGTCTCCGGCGAGAGGGTCCAGAAGTCCCACTGCATGTCGTGGTCGCGGAGGTTGTTGTCCGCCCGGCGTTTCTGGGACCGGATGAAGTGCTGGAACTTCATCGGGTCCTTCACGAAGAACACGGGGGTGTTGTTGCCCACCATGTCGTAGTTGCCTTCGGTGGTGTAGAACTTCACCGCGAAGCCACGCGGGTCCCGCCAGGTGTCCGGGCTGCCCCGCTCCCCGGCGACGGTGGAGAACCGGATGACCAGGTCCGTCGTGGTGCCGGGCTGGAAGAGCGCGGCCTTCGTGTACGCGGAGACGTCCTCGGTCACCTCGAACCGCCCGAAGGCGCCGCTGCCCTTGGCGTGCGGCTGGCGCTCGGGGATGCGTTCCCGGTTGAACTGGGCCATCTGCTCGATCAGGTAGGAGTCCTGGAGCAGGATCGGCCCGCCCGGCCCCACGGTGAGCGAATGCTCGTCGCTCTCCACGGGGGCGCCGGAATCGGAGGTGGTCGGCTTGCGCGAGGTGTCGGTCATGTCGTCGTTTCCTCTTGTTTGTCTTCCGCAGACGTGTCGGCGTTGGCTCCCACTACGGCTGCCCTACTGACCCTCTGCCAATGTAGGCAAACGCGGACGAATCGACCCGTCGAGAAATCGACCGCGCCGGACCTCCGGGCCGCGTCAGCGGGATCGCTGGCCCGAGACCACGCGGTAGATGAGCAGCACGATCACCGAACCGACGATGGCGGCGATCCACGTCGAGAGGCTGAAGAACCCGTCGATCGAGTCCACCCCGAAGATCACCTTGCCCAGCCAGCCGCCGAGCAGCCCGCCCACGATGCCGATCACCATCGTGATGAGGCAGCCCCCGGGGTCCTTGCCCGGAGTCAGCGCCTTGGCGATGGCGCCCGCGAACAGGCCGATGAGGATCCAGGCGATGATGCTCACGAGAGTCTCCCTTTACGTTGCCGACATACCGGGCGCCCCTGCGGTGCCCGGCCCCCTCCGCGTATCCCCGTAACGGAAGCTCACACATGGACCGGGCCCCGGCGTCACCCGGGGGCCGATCATTCGCCGGGAGGCGTTACGCCGGACGGTGCTCAGCCCAGGACCGCCGTCGCCTCGATCTCCACCAGGTGCTCCGGTACGTCCAGGGCCGCGACGCCCACCAGCGTGCCCGGCGGGACCGGGGTGGCCCCCAGCTTCGCCGCCGCCCGAGCCGTGCCCTCCAGGAACTGCGGCATCTTGTCGGGCGTCCAGTCGACGACGTACACGGTCAGCTTCGCCACGTCATCGAAGGAACCGCCGGCCCCGGCCAGGGCGGTTCCGATGTTCAGGTAGCACCGCTCGACCTGGGCGGCGAGGTCGCCCTCACCGACCGTGCGGCCGTCGGCGTCCCAGGCGACCTGCCCGGCGATGAAGACGAGCTTCGAGCCCGTGGCGACCGCGACCTGCCGGTAGACACCGGTCTTCGGCAGCCCCTCGGGGTCCGACAGAGTGATGGCCATGTCCGGCGCCTCCTCATGGGAGACCGGGACCTTCCCGGTCTCTTGTGGTTACTCGGGAACCGTAGGAGAGTCAGCGCTGACGTGGAAGAACGCACTTCTTGGTGACGGAGGAACCTCATGGTGACCAAGCAGTTCAGCGGCTCGCCCGTCACCCCACAAAGCCGGGGACTCCGATGACGAGCTGATGAGCCGACGAGCCGACGAGCAAAGTCCCGGCGCCCGCCGCACGCGTCACGGCACCCGCTCAGCCGCGCCGCCGCGCCTCCACGGCGTCACGGGTGTCCTCGGCGATCAGGTCCCCGTTGATCGCGCTCGCCGCCATCAGGCCGCTCGCGGCGGCGCCGATGACCTGTTCCATGAGGCGGGTGACGTTGCCCGCCGCCCAGACACCGGGCACCTCCGTCGCGCCGACCGGGTCGGTGGGGATGTACGTGCCGATCACCTCACCGCCCATCTCCTGCGCGACCGGGACCAGGCCCAGCGATTCGAGTACGGCCGAGCGGGCGATGAAGCGGGCCTGGATCACGAGGGCCTCGCGCGGAACCACCCGGCCGCCAGCCAGGCGTACGCCGGTGAGGCGGTCGTCGGCGACCTCCAGCCCCGTCACCTCACCGTCCACCACGGCCACCCCGCGCGCGGCGAGCTGCTCGTACTCCTCGTCCGTCGGCTCCGGGCCCGTGTGGCGGAAGAGGGTGACGTCGTCGCTCCACTGCCGCCACATCAGCGCCTGGTGTACGGCGAGGGGGCCGGTGGACAGCACCCCGACCGGGCGGTCCGCCACCTCGCGCCCGTGGCAGTACGGGCAGTGCAGCACCTCACGCCCCCAGCGCTCCGCCAGCCCCGGTACGGGCGGCAACTCGTCCACGAGCCCCGTCGTCACCAGGAGCCTGCGCGCCTCGACGGTGGAGCCGCCCTCCATCACCACCCGGAAGCCGCCCTCACCCTCCCCCGACAACCGCTCGGCCGAGGCCACCCGGCCCTCGACGATCTCCCCGCCGTACCCGGCCACCTCGCCCCGGCCGATCGCCAGCAGTTCCCCGGGCGGGGTCGACTCGCGGCCCAGGTAGTTGTGCACGTGCGACGCGGGAGCGTTACGGGGCTCCCCCGCATCGATCACCAGCACCGAGCGCCGGGCCCGTGCCAGGGTCAGCGCCCCGCTCAGGCCGGCCGCCCCGCCTCCCACGATCACCACGTCGTACCTCTGCTGCTTCACGTCACTCACGTTCGCGCTCTTCGTCCTGCTCGTCATGCGGACCACCTCCAGTTGGTGGAGATAGTGCGCCCGGCAGACCCGGAACGACAAACATGCTTGCTGAAGCGGCAAATCACCCGAGGTTGAACTCGCACCACACGATCTTGCCGGGGTTCCGCTCCGCCACCCCCCACCTGTCCGCCAGCGCCGAGACCAGCAGCAGCCCGCGGCCACCCTCGTCCTCCACGCCCGGCCAGCGGTCCGCCGCCCGGACCTCGCCGTCGCCGCTGTCGTGAAGCTCGATGCGGATCACCTGCTCCATCCGCTCCAGGGAGATCTTCACCCGGAAGCCGCGCCCCGGCGGGACGCCATGGCGGAGGGCGTTGGTCGCCAATTCGGTTACGCAGAGCAGTACGTCATACGCGCGCTCCTCGTACTCCCACTCGATCAGAGCCTTGCGGGTGAACTTGCGTACGACCGGGATGGAGCTGCGGTCGCGGCAGTAGAAGGCCGTGTGGAGGCAGGGGAGTTGGGTTGTCTCGTTCATGCTTCCACGCTCACACGGAGTAACTACGCTGAGGCAGAGCGGAGAGACGTACAAAAGCTTTTGTACGGGTTCTGACGGGTTGACAGCGGTGCCGGTAGGGGGAGAGCCAGGTCATGCAACCGGGAAAGCAGAGCGGCATCAGGCGGGTTACTTCGTGGCAGTTGATCGGGGCTCAGTTGCGCCACTTCCGCAGAATCGCCGGGCTGACGCAGGCCGTCCTCGCCGAGCGGGTCGGGGTGGGCGAGGACACCATCGCCTCGATCGAACAGGGGCGGCGGGCCCTTCAGTTGGACCTGGCCATCCAGATCGATGAACTGCTGGACACCAAGGGCGCATTGAGGGTCGCAGTGGAGAAGGTGCCGAGGAAGGAGCGCTACCAGGCTCTGGTCAAGGACTTCGTCCAGTACGAGCAGGACGCGGTGAGCCTGATCTCGTACGAGTCCCAGCTCATTCCGGGACTGCTCCAGACCGAGGCGTACGCACGCTTCATCTTCGGCTGCAACTACCCACCGCTCGAAGAGGAGGAGATCGAGAAACGGGTGGCGGATCGCCTCGACCGCCAGAAGATCCTGGGGCGCAGGCCCAGGCCCATCCTCCACTTCATCCTGGAGGAGAGCATCTTGCACACCCAACTGGGTGACCCCGAGATGATGCGGGAGCAGCTTCTCCATCTGCGGCGTTGCATGGATCTTCCGTTCGTCACCATCCAGATCATGCCCCGGAACACTCCTCGGCACGCTGGACTTGCGGGCCCGCTCGTCCTATTGGAGACCCCCGACCACGACCAGCTCGCCTACATCGAGGGCCAGCTGCGCGCAGAGCTGTACGACGACCCGGCCGACGTCAGCGCTCTTATGCAGAGGTATGGGATGCTGCGTTCCCAGGCGCTCACCGTCGAGGAAAGCGCCCGGCTACTGGACGCACTGCTTGACGCACTGCTTGGAGAGACATGTCCCGCGCAGCACACCCGGCCCCCAGCCACACCGCCCTCCACTGGTTCAAGTCCAGCTACAGCAACGGCAACGGCGGCGCCTGCATCGAAGTCGCCTACCACTGGCACAAGTCCAGCTACAGCAACGGTGACGGCGGAAACTGTGTAGAAGTCGCTGCCCACCCCTCCGCCGTCCACATCCGCGACTCCAAGGTCACCGACGGCCCCGTCCTCACCGTCGAGCCCGCCGCCTGGGACGCCTTCGTGCACAGCAGCACCGCCCTCTGAGCCGCACGCTTCCCGACCCCCGGCCCCGGGAACCACGAACCGCCCCGCCCCCGGCACATCGGCCGGAAGCGGGGCGGTTCTCGTGAGGGCGGGACGGTCTAGAAGCGCACCCACAGCTCGTACACGCCGGGCTTGGCCGCGTACGGGTTGCAGATGTAGAGCGGGCTCCAGATGTGGGCGGCGGCGCCGGCCGCTCCGGCGGCCTGACAGGCCGCCTGCGACTCGTAGTGGCCGCGGAGCGTGTAGCCCAGGCCCACGGCGGAGGCGGTGGAGGCCGTGCCGAGCACCATCGTGGCCGCCGCTACAGCGGTGACCGCGAGCGTGGTGATACGTCTACGCATGTCGGTAACTCCGTTTTCAGTCAATGCACATGACCGTGCATCAGTGAATAGGTAGAGCCGAACCGATCGGCGCGCGCCGCCGAGAGAAAGCTAGCGAGCGACGAGCCCCCACACAATAGGTCTGGACCAATAAGGCATCGCATATGCCCCCTGGCCGTAAACCTGCGTTCTGCGGCCCCCTACGCTCAGCCGGCAGCCCCCGACCGCTCCACCGGGATCCAGAGCTCCGCCTCCGCCCGCTTCCCCTCCTCGTACAGCCGCACCCGCAGGATCTCCGGGCCGGGCCGGGAGGCGTACGGGTTCGACGGGAACCACTGGGTGAACACGTCCCGCCAGAGGTACTGGAGGGTCTGCGGGAACTCGCCCTCGCTCTCGAAGACCGCCCACGTCCCGGCCGGTACGGCCAGGACGTCCAGGTCCTGCGGAGCCTCCGCGCTGGTCACCACCCCGTGGTAGTAGTCCAGTTCGGTCCCCTCCGCGCGGCTCGGGTCGAGCTGGTCGCTCACTCCGACCAGCCCGGCCGGCTCCTGGTCGGAGAGGGCCGCGATGCGGTCCAGCTCCTCCCGGCCGATACCCCGGATGAACTCCGCGATGGCCTGATTCGGTCCCTCGTGGATCAGCGGTACGCGCGCCTTCCTCCCCACCACACGGAACTCCTCCTTCTCCACCAGCTTGTATCGCATGGCACTACTCCCTTCGACGACGAGCCGGAAGGTCAGGCGTTGCTGGGACCGCAGAACCGCGCCGCTCCGCCGGGCCTCGCCCGGTCCGATGCCGTGCACCGACCGGAAGGCGCGGGCGAAGCCCTCCCCCGTGTCGTACCCGTACCGCACCGCCACGTCCAGCAGCGTCCGGTCCGGGTCGCCCAGCACCTCGGCTCCCGCGAGCGTCATACGGCGTCGGCGGATGTACTCCGCCAGCGGCACGCCCGCCAGTGCGGAGAACATCCGGCGGAAGTGGTACTCCGAGGTCATCGCGATGCGCGCCAGCTCTTCGGCCTCGATGCGCTCACCGAGATGCGACTCGATGTACTCCATGGCCTCGTTCAGTCGGTCCAGCAACCTTGTCCCGCCTTCCTTTCCCGTTCAGCGTAGGAAGGGACCAGCCTGCCGGACCCGACCGTCCGTGCCCGGATCGGTCGGGCTCTCGAAGGACCGCTGCCCCCGGGGCCACCGAGAGGGTGCTCGTCCTCAGCGCAACGACGTGTGCAACGACGCGTGCAACGGCAGGGACAACGAAATGGGGCGGCCCACCGGTTCTTCCCGGTGGGCCGCCCCGTGCTGCCGGTCGGCTCAGCTGAACCGGGCCTCGGAGAGCGTGGTGGTCACCGTGCCTGCGGTGGAGGAGGTCGTCTCCGCCGCTCCGTCGACCAGCGCGCCGAGTTCGCTGACGTTGTCCAGTGCGCCCAGGCTGACGGGCGGCTCGGCCGCGTGGGCGGTGTCCCCGCCTCCGGGGTGCGGGGAGATCGCGGCGATGACCGCTCCGGTGGCGAGGGTGACGGCGGCGAGAACGCTTCGCTTCTTCATGCCGGGTTCAACGGCTCAGCCCCTGGAAAGGGCACGCCCGGATTTCCCGGGGTGCCGACGGGCCGTGGCCGTCACCGTGCCGCGAGCCCACGGTCCGCCCGGCGCACCTCCCCTACCGCCAGCACGGCGCAGGAGGCACCGGCGAGAAGCACTCCCGGGATCGCGATGAACATCCGGCGGCTGCCCGGCACAAGGGCCTGGTACTCGCTCTTCGAGATCTCGACCGTGCCGCGCGTATCCGGCCTCGGGTCGTGGGCGAAGTACCGGCCGTCCCTCGTCTCGGCGTCCTGTAGCCTTCCCGGCTCCGAACCCCACCCCGCCACGTCGAACACGAGAACGGCCACGCCCGCCACGACCAAGGCCGCGAGCCCAGCCTGCGCCCTGCCGGGAAGGCACCGGAAGGCCTGCCACAGGGCGCGGTTGTCCGCGCTCGCCAGGAACATGCGCACCACCACCGCCCCGCAGACCAGGAAAGCCGTCACGAACGCCGCCGCCACCGTCCACTGCGGCTCGAACAGCGGTGAGGTTCCCGGCACCCAGGTGAGTACGGCCAGCACCAGAAGCGCGGCACTCAGCGCGGCCGCTACGCCGCCGTGCAGTTTGTATGTCCACCCCATGCGCCGCAGCCTGTCACAGCGGCCCTTCTCCACCCGTTGCCGGGGACCGCCTGCCCGTCCGCCGACCTGCCCTCGCACCTACCTGTGCGCACGCCGGACCACGCCCCCGGCGGTGGTGGCGTGCTCGTCCGGTGGGCGGCGGTGCGGTGGCGCGCGGCCGGCGGGCGGGCGGTCAGAATCCGCCGCCGAAGTCACCGCCCCCGAACCCTCCGCCGTCCCCGAAGCCGCCTCCCCCGCCGAAGCCGGAGGAGTCGAAGTCCGAGCCGGAGAAGTCGCCGCCGCCCCATTCGCCGCCGCCCGCGCCGCCGCCGAAGTCGCCGCCGCCGTACTCGGAGGCGTACGCCGGGGTGGCGAGCATCGAGCCGAGCATGGTGCCCATCAGGAGGCCGGGGAGGAGGCCGCCGCCGAAGTAGCCGCCGGCCCAGGGGCCGTAGGCCGGGCCCGCCTCCCAGTACGGGCGGCGGTTGCCGTCGCCGACGTCGACCGTACGGCTCATGGGGTCCTCGCCCCGGGTCAGCCGGATCTCGTCGGCTCCGCAGACCGGGACCTCGCGGGGCGCGCCGCCGGAGGGGGTCCAGCGCACGTCCGCGATCGAGGGGCCGTGGCGCGGGTCGAAGAAGCAGGGTGGGCGGCGGGCCGGGATCTGCGCCCCCGTGCGGCGGGCCTCCAGGACGGCGAGGGAGTAGCGGCCGTCCTCCAGGGACTGGGTGACCCCGCGTACGTCGGAGGGGTGCTCGGCCTTCTCCATCCTCGTCTTGGCGCTCTCGTAGGAGTCCAGGGCCCGTTCGTAGTCGCCGCGCATGGTGTCGTCGGCGCCCGGTTCGGCGGGGTGGAAGTCCAGGCGTTCCAGCGTCTCGCCGTACGCGGTGATGTCCTCGTCGACCACGACCCGCAGCTTGTCGAGGGCCGCCTGCTCCTCCGCCGCCTTCCGGTTCTTGTTGCGGCGGGAGATCGCGTACGCGCCCGCGCCGCCCGCCGCCACCAGGGCGCCGAGCGTGATCAGGCCGCCGACCGGGGCGCCGGACTCGTCGGCCGAACCGGAGCCACCCGACCAGGAGGCGGGGGCGGTGCCCCGGGCCTGTTCGACGGCCCGGTCGACGAAGGCGTTGAGCTGGGCGGTCGCGTCGGTGTCGGTGGCCGGGTTCTTGACGGAGGCGGTCAGGTTCTGGACCGCCCTCGTGGGCATGACCTGCGGGTCCGCGCCGGCGTTGAAGCCGTCGCCGAGGCGTACCGCGTAGACGCCGGTGATGCCGGTGTCGCTGCGCAGGGTCCGGAGGAGGCCTTCCTCGGGGAAGGCCTCGGTGTTCGGCAGGACGGCGACGAAGACCGGCTTGTCGGCGTCCTGGATCTTGGCTTCCAGGGCCTTCTCGTCAGCGACGGAGAGCTGATCGCGGGCGGCCGGGTCCACGTAGACCGGGTCCTCGCGCAGGGCCTGGGCGGCGTCGGTGATCGTCGCCGCGGGGGCGGCCGACGCAGGGGAGGTCAGGGCGAGTGCAGCCGCTGCGATGATGAGCAGCAGGCCCGCCAGCAGCGTGGGGAAGAGCCTTTTCCTCATACTTCACGCTACTCCAGGCGGGCGACAAACGCTGTCGCCCGCCTGGAGGCCCTATGACTAGGCGGCCCTGTACGCCGTACGCAGCTTGGCCACCGCGCCCGTCAGGTCACCCTTCAGCAGCAGGTGGTCCGCCTCCGCGAACGGCTTGGAGACGCCCTGACCGAACTTCCCGCCGATCTTCTGCTGGACCAGCAGCCGCGCCTGGTCCACGATCGCCTTGCCCGCCGGGGTCTTCCCCAGCTTCGCCTTCTCCGCGACCTGCGCGGCCACCGCGAGGGCCGCGAGGGTCAGCTCGCCGCCGGCCGGGGGCTTGTTCAGGGTGGTGAGGCCCCAGCCGTAGGGGAACTGCGGGTCGTACGTCGTGTCCCCGACGTTGATCGGGAGCTGCGCCTGTGACTTCGGCCAGGTCACCGGGAGCTGGCCGGTGAAGGCGCGCTTACCGTAGAGGACGTCGGCCACGCCGTCGCCCTCGGAGCCCGGCAGCCAGGAGGCCACCAGCGCGTCGATCCTGCCGAGCTGGTCGCCGATGAGCTGCGGGCGGCCCGAGACGATGAGGACCGCGCACTTCATGGCGGCGCAGACCGTGTCGACCGCCGCCTTGTCGGCGGCCGTCAGCTCCAGGTCGTGGCCGTTGCCGACGTCACCGATGCCCTCGGCGTACGGAGTCTCCCCGACGACCACCACGCCCACGTCGTGACCGTCCGTGGCGGCGGAGGCGTCCTGGGAGTACGTCACGGAGCCGGGGTTCTTCGCCGCCTTCCTCATGCCCTCCAGGATCGTCGTGCCCGGGGTGATGTCGCCGGAGGAGCCCTGCCAGCTGATCGTCCAGCCGCCGGCCTGGTTGCCGATGTCGTCGGCGTTGGACCCGGCGACGTACACCTTCTGGTTCGGCTTGAGCGGGAGGACGGACCCCTCGTTCTTCAGCAGCACCTGCGACTTGGCGACCGCCTCACGGGCCACCGCGCGGTGCTCGGCCGAGCCGACCTTGTCCAGGTGGGTGGTGTCCGCGTACGGCTTCTCGAAGAGGCCGAGGCGGAACTTCTGCGTGAGGATGCGGGAGACCGCGTCGTCGATCCGGGCCTGGCTGATCCGGCCCGCCGCCACCTCGTCCTGGAGTGTCCTGGTGAACTCCTGGTACGCGGTCGGGACCATGATCATGTCGAGTCCGGCGTTGATCGACGTACGGACGTCGCTCGGGTAGTCGCCGGGGATCTGGTCGATGGCCTGCCAGTCGCTGATGACGAAGCCCTCGAAGCCCATGCGGTCCTTGAGGACGCCGTTGATCATCTCGGCGTGGGCGTGCATCTTCACCGGACCCTGGTCGTCGCCGATGATGTCGAGCGAGGAGTACGAGGGCATGATCGTGCCCACGCCCCGCTTGACCGACTCCGCGAACGGCGACAGGTGCACCGCCTCCAGCTCCTGGCGGGTGACCTTGGTGATGCCCTGGTCGATCGTGTACGAGCCGGTGGTGGCGGAGCCGTACTCGGTGCCGCCGTCCCCGACGAAGTGCTTCGCGCTGCCGAGGACCTTGTCGTTGCGGTGCAGGTCCTTGCCGGAGGGGGCGCCCTGCATGCCCTGGATGACCGTCTCCATGGCCTCGACCAGGGCCGGGTCCTCACCGAACGCCTCGTAGGAGCGGCCCCAGCGCTCGTCGCGGGTGACGCAGACGCAGGGGGCGAAGTCCCACGGGACGCCGGTGGCGCGCACCTCCTTCGCGGTGACGGCGCCCGTCCTCTCGGCGCTCTTCGGGTCGCGGCCCGCGCCGATGCCGATGTTGTGCGGCATGATCGTCGCGCCGACGACGTTGTTGTGGCCGTGCACCGCGTCCACGCCGTAGATCAGCGGGATCTGGAAGCGGGTGGCCTGGGCGCGCAGCTGGTAGGCGTCGACCATCCTGGCCCAGGCGGCGGCCGTGTTGGGGGTGGGGACCGAGCCGCCGCCGGAGAGCAGCGAGCCGAGGTCGTAGGCGGCGATGTCGCCGGGGGTGCGCAGCGCGTTGCGCTCGGCCTGGGTCATCTGGCCGGCCTTCTCGGCCGGGGACATCCGGGCCAGCAGGTCCGCGACCCGCTGCTTCACCGGCAACCTGGCGTTCTGGTACGGGAGTCCGTGGGCGTCGATGACGACCTGCGGGTTCTCCGCGGGGGCCTTGGCGCCGGTGACGGTCAGCTCCAGGGGGATCGTCCTGGCCTCGGCGGGCGTGGACGCCTTCGCCGTGCGGACGGTGACCTTGTGGGTGGTGCCGGAGGCGGTACCCGCGGGGAAGGTATGGCTGCCGGTGACCGGGGTGTAGTCCTTGCCCGCCTGCGCCGTGCCGCCCTGGGTGGCGTACGTGACGGTGATGGGCTCCTCGGTGGGGACCGAGCCGGTGGTGGCGACGGAGAGTGCGATGTCCGCGCTGTTGCCGTTCTTCACGGGGTGGACGGCCGCGTCGGTGACGACGCTCGCGGTGAGCGCCGGGTCCGCCTTGCCGTACAGCTCGACGGCGTCCAGGGCGAAGGTGCCGGGGGCGCCGGTCGGCAGGGTGAGGGCGTAGCCCCACATCTCGTTCAGGCCGAGGATCTGGTCGATGCCGCCGACGGGCTGGTAGTCGGCCCGGTAGACGAAGTCCGCGAAGGGGATCTCGACGAGCTGCCAGCCCTCCCAGTCGTCGGTGAAGGAGGTGGTCCACAGCTCGGAGGCGCCGCCGTTCGCGCCGCCGTCCTTGATCTCGAAGTGGATGCGCTTGCCCGAACCGGGCGGCAGGGGCGCGGTGTTCTGGCCGTACCACCAGAAGCGGATGCCCTTGTGCGCGGTCCAGTCCTGCGGCGGGGTGTCCACGGCGAACTCGTGGCTGAACCCGCCGTACGCGCTGATGTCGTAGGTGCCTTCGAGGACCTTCTCGCCCTCGGGGGCGTCGTCCCGCTCGGCCAGCTTCAGCTGCGGGTGGTCGTCCGCGCCGCCGCCCCAGGTGAAGAGGGCGTCGGCGGGCGGCTCGTCGCCGAGGGGCACCTCGCCCTCGAAGCGGTCGATGAGCACGGGGGCCGGGTCGTCGGCGGCGGCCTGGCTGGGCGCGGCTCCGGCGAGCAGGGTGGCCAGGACCGCGGCGGCGGCCAGGGCGGCCGTGGCGGGTCTGCTTCTGCCCTTGCGGGGGCGGGAGCGGGGGTGCGGTGTGGGGAGCATGGGGGCGGCTTCTCCTCCGGCGGTCGAGTGCACGAACGGGCCTGTACGTCAGTGGCTTGGAGGTGCTACGCGCTCTCGTCCCGGGTGAGCCGGATCGTGTCGCGGTACCACTTGGCGCTGTCCTTGAGGGTGCGGGTCTGGGTGGCGTAGTCGACGCGGACGATGCCGAACCGCTTGTCGTAGCCGTAGGCCCACTCGAAGTTGTCCATCAGCGACCAGGCGAAGTAGCCCCGGACGTCGGCCCCTTGGGCGCGGGCGGCGACGACGGCGTCGATGTGGTCGGCGAGGTAGGCGGTGCGGTCGGCGTCGGGCACCGAGCCGTCGTCGGCCACGGTGTCGTCGAACGCGGCGCCGTTCTCGGTGACGACGGTCGGGAGGCCGTACTCCCGCTCCAACCGCACCAGCAGGTCGGTCAGTTCGGTGGGGGTGATCTCCCAGTCCATGGCGGTGCGCGGCAGGTCCCGCTCCACCACGCGGACCACGGGCAGCCCTTCGGCGTCGGTCGGTGATCCGTCCTCGGTGACACCGGAGAACTGCATCCCTCGGTAGAAGTTGACGCCGAGGACGTCGAGGGGCGTGGAGATGGCGGCCAAGTCACCTTCATATATGGGCAGTTCGATGTCGTGGGCGGCCAGGTCCACGATGACGTCCTGCGGGTAGTGGCCGCGCACGAGCGGGTCCAGGTAGAGGCGGGTGCCCATCCCGTCGGCGCGGCGGCAGGCCTCCCGGTCGGCCTCGCTGGGGGTCTGGGGGGTGGCGGTGCCCAGGTTGAGGGTGATGCCGAGCTCCAGCGGGTTGCTCCCCGCCGCCTCCCGCATCGCCTGGGCGGCCAGCCCGTGGCCCAGGAGCAGGTGGTGGACGGCGTGCAGGGAGGCCCCGAGGTCCTTGCGGCCGGGGGCGTGGAGGCCGTACGCGTAACCGAGCATCGCCGAGCACCAGGGCTCGTTGAGCGTGGTCCAGTGCTCGACCCGGTCGCCGAGGGCCTCGTAGGCGAGGGAGGCGTACTCCGCGAAGCGCAGGGCGGTGTCCCGCGCCGGCCAGCCGCCCGCGTCCTCCAGCTCCTGCGGCAGGTCCCAGTGGTAGAGGGTGATCCAGGGGGTGACGCCGCGCCCCTGGAGCTCGTCGATCAGCCGCTTGTAGAAGTCGAGGCCCTTCGCGTTGGCCGGGCCCCGGCCGCCCGGCTGGATGCGGGGCCAGGCGAGCGAGAAGCGGTACGTGTCCACGCCGAGGCCCGCGATCAGCTCCACGTCCTGCTCCATCCGGTGGTAGTGGTCGCAGGCCACGTCCCCGTTCTCACCACCCTCCACGGCCCCGGGCACCCGGCAGAAGGTGTCCCAGATGGAGGGGGTGCGGCCGTCCTCGGCGGCCGCACCCTCGATCTGGTACGAGGAGGTGGCGACGCCCCAGCGGAAGCCGGCCGGGAGCCCGCGTACCGCGGTGGGCCGAAGGGTGCGCTGCGGGGTGGTGGCGGGGTTCATCCGGTCTCCGTACGTAGGGAGGGTCCTGGTCAGGCGTGCAGGTGGCAGGCGACCGTGCGGCGGTCATCGGCGGGCGGCGCGGCGGAGTCCGGGCCGCCGGCCGGGGGCGCCAGCAGCGGGACCCGTACGTCGCACGGCTCGAACGCCTTGCCGCAGCGCGGGTGGAACGCGCAGCCGGTGGGCATCGCGGACAGGTGCGGGGGCGAGCCGGGGATGCCGGTCAGCTCGCGGCGGGGGCCGTGGAGCGCGGGGAAGGAGTGGAGCAGCCCGTCGCTGTAGGGGTGGCGGGGGTCACGGTAGATCTCCGCCGCGCCCGCCTCCTCCACGATGCGGCCCCCGTACATGATCGCGATCCGGTCCGAGAATTCGATCAGGAGCGAGATGTCGTGGGTGATGAACACGACGGAGAAGTTGAGCTGTTCCCTCAACTGGACCAGCCGCCGCAGGATCTGGCGCTGCATCACGACGTCCAGGGCGGTCGTCGGCTCGTCCATGATGACGATCTCGGGCTCCAGCGCGAGCGCCATCGCGATCATCACGCGCTGGCGCATCCCGCCGGAGAGCTGGTGCGGGTAGGCGGCCAGCCGGTCGGCGGAGATCCCGACGAGGCTCAGCAACTCCTTGGCCCGGTCGGTGCGTTGGGCCTTCTTGAGGTCGGGGCGGTGGGCCTTCAGCACGTCGGTGAGCTGGCTGTGGACCGTGTGCACCGGGTTGAGGGAGTTCATCGCCCCCTGGAAGACGATGGACAGCTCCTGCCAGCGGAAGGCGCGCAGCTGCTCGGGGGAGAGCGAGAGGATGTCGAGCCGGTCGCCGCCCGGCCGGTGGTAGTGGACCTCTCCCCCGGTGATCACCCCGGGCGGCGAGAGCAGCCGGGTCACGGCGTACGCGAGGGTCGACTTACCCGACCCCGACTCCCCTGCCAGGCCCAGGACTTCACCCCGGTGGAGGGTGAGGTCGATGTCCCGCAGGGCGTGCACGGCCCGGTCGTCGGTGCCGTAGTCGACGTTCAGTCCGCTGATGGTCAGGACCGGCTCGGCGCTCATGTGCGCGGCTCCTTGCTGCTGCTGCTGTGCTGACGGTGGCCGTCGCCGCCGGGCGGCTTGCGGTGCCCGCCGTCCAGGGGCCTGCGGGCGACGGGGGTGAAGCCGACGCGCATCTTGACCTTCCGGGAGGAGCCGGTGGCGGTGCGCAGGCGCGGGTTGACGAACTCGTCGATGCCGAAGTTGATGAGGGTGAGCGCGGTGCCCAGCAGGGCGATGCACAGGCCGGCGGGGACGAACCACCACCAGGCGCCCTGGGCGAGGGCCTGGTTGGACTGGGCCCAGAAGAGGACCGTGCCCCAGTTCCAGTGCGAGATGTCCGCGACGCCGATGAAGGCGAGGGTGATCTCGGTGAGGACGGCGAAGATGACCGTGCCGACGAAGCCGGAGGCGATCACCGCCGTGAGGTTCGGCATGATCTCGAAGAGGATGATCCGCCAGGTCGACTCGCCGGTGGCGCGGGCGGCCTCCACGTAGTCGCGGCGGCGCAGCGACAGGGTCTGGGCGCGCAGGATGCGCGATCCCCAGGCCCAGGAGGTCAGGGCGATGGCGAAGGCGATGAGCAGGTCGCCGGTGTCCGGGACGAAGCTGGCGACGATGATGATCAGCGGGAGACCGGGCAGCACCAGGAAGATGTTGGCGAGCGCGGAGAGGATCTCGTCGACGGCCCCGCCGATGAACCCGGCGGTGACCCCGATGAGGACCGAGAGCACGGTGGCGATGACCGCCGCGACGAACCCGACGATCAGGACGCCCCGGGTGCCGACGAGGATCTGGGAGAGGACGTCCTGCCCGGTGTGCGTGGTGCCGAACCAGTGCGCCCCGGAGGGGGGTCGGAGCAGCTGGTCGCTCATGGCGTCGGGGTCGTACGGGGCGATCCACGGGCCGATGACGGCCAGCAGGACGAAGAAGGCGAGCATGAGCAGCCCGGTGCGGGTCTTGCCCCCGCGCAGGAACCGGAGCCGGGCCCGGCGGGTGGGCGCCTCGGGTGCGGGCGCGCCGTCCAGGACGGCGACATCGGTGGCGGTGATGGACATGGGGACCTACGCCTCCTTCCGGGTGCGGGGGTCGAGGGCGGCGTAGACGAGGTCGGCCAGCAGGTTCGCGGCGAGGACGGAGAGCGTGATGATCAGGAAGACGCCCTGCATCAGCGGGTAGTCCTTGGCGCCGACCGCCTGGAGCAGCTGGAAGCCGATGCCCGGGTAGGTGAAGACCATCTCGACCAGCAGCGTGCCGCCGACGATGAAGCCCAGGGAGAGGGCGAAGCCGGAGATGTTGGGGAGGACCGCGTTGCGGGCCGCGTAGCCGAACATCACGCGCCGCTCCGAGAGCCCCTTGGCCTGCGCCACCATCACGTAGTCCTCGGAGGAGACGGTGACCATCATGTTGCGCATGCCGAGGATCCAGCCGGCCACGGCGCTGAGCACGATCGTCACGCCGGGGAGGACGGCGTGGTAGAGCGCGCTGGAGATGAACGGCCAGTCGAAGGCCGGGACGAGGCCGTTGTCGTAACCGCCGGAGTTCGGGAAGAGGGACCACTTCTCGGCGAACAGGGCGATGGCGACGAGGCCGAGCCAGAAGTAGGGGATGGCGGAGATGAAGGTGGTGACGGGCAGCAGCCCGTCCAGCCACGAGCCGCGCTTCCAGCCGCTGTAGACGCCGATGCCAGTGCCGAGGATGAAGCTGAGCAGGGTGGTGACGCCGACCAGGGCGAGCGTCCACGGCAGGGACTGGACGATCACCTCGCTGACCGGGGTGGGGAAGAAGGTGAAGGAGAGGCCGAGGTCGCCGTCGAGGAGATGGGCCCAGTAGTCGGTGTACTGCTGCCAGAGCGACTGCTTCTCGTCGAGGCCGAAGAGGGCCTTGAGGGAGTCGATGGCCTTGGTGTCGAGCTGGCCCTGGTAGCGGCTGAGCAGCGCCTGGACGGGGTCGCCGGGCATCAGGCGGGGGATGAGGAAGTTGATGGTGATGGCGGCCCAGGCGGTGACCGCGTAGAACGCCATCCGTTGCAGGAGGTACTTCACCGGGAGACCTCCTCGGTGGTCGTGCGGGGGCTCGGGCCGTCGTGCGGCGTGGTGCCCGTGCCGTCGTGCGGTGTGACGCCCGTGCTGTCGTGCGGTGTGACGCCCGTGCTCTCGTGCGGCTGCGTGCCCGTGCCGTCGTACGGGGTCGCCTCGCCGCCCTCGTACAGCCAGCAGGCCGCCCACTGCCCGTTGGCCAGGTCGAAGCGCGGCGGGAGTTCGGTGCGGCAGCGCTCCATGGCCTTGGGGCAGCGGGGGTGGAAGCGGCAGCCGGCCGGCGGGGCGATGAGGGAGGGCGGCTCGCCGGTGCCGGTCTCCTGCTGTTCCGCCTCGGCGACGACCCGGTCGGGGTCGGGCGCGGAGGCGATGAGGAGCTGGGTGTAGGGGTGGGCGGGGTGCTGGGTGACTCTCTCGCTGTCACCGCCCTCGACGATCCTCCCCGCGTACATCACCAGCGTGGTGTCCGCGAAGTAGCGGGCCGAGGCGATGTCGTGGGTGATGTAGAGGATCGCCAGGTGCAGGCGCTCCTTGAGGTCCCGCAGCAGGTTGAGGACGCCGAGCCGGATCGACACGTCGAGCATGGAGACCGGTTCGTCGGCGAGGAGGACCTGCGGGTCGGCGCCGAGCGCGCGGGCGATGGCGACGCGCTGGCGCTGCCCGCCGGACAGCTCGTGCGGGAACTTGTCCAGGTACTGGTGGGGCGGGGTCAGCTGGACCCGGTTCAGCAGGTCGGTGAGGGCCTGCTCCAGCTCCTTCTCGCCGCTGCCCGCCCGGTCGTGGATCTTCAGGGCGCGGGTCAGGTGGTAGCGCACGGTGTGCACCGGGTTCAGCGAGGCGAAGGGGTCCTGGAAGATCAGCTGGACCCGGCGTACGTAGCGGCGGAAGGACCGGCCACGACCGGCCTTCACCGGCGTGCCGCCCAGCCGTATCTCACCCGAGGTGAGCGGGTACAGCTGGGCGAGCAGGCGGGCGACGGTGGATTTGCCCGAGCCGGACTCCCCCACCAGGGCCGTGACGGTGCCGCGCCTGAGCTGGAGCGAGACGTCGTCGACGGCGTGGACGCTGCGGCGCTCGCGGGCGAACAGGTCGCGTGCGGTGCGGCGCAGGGGAAAGTGCTTGGTGACACCGCGCGCTTCCAGCACCACGTCGGTGCCGGTGCGCACGGTCTCGGACTGATCGGTGGTCATGGCCGGTTCTTCCCCGTACTTACTTGGCGGGCGTGAGGTTCAGCACGATCTCCAGCGCGCTGGGCTGGGTGTGCTGCGGCGGGGCGTAGGGGTTGGCCTCGGTGGGCCAGCCGATCCAGTTCTTCGTGGAGTACTCGGCGCCGATGGGCGCGGCGGCCGTCGGGATCATGGGCGCCTCCTCGACGAAGATCTTCTGGAGGGTGTTCAGGGCCGTGGTACGGGTCTTCTCGTCCTTGGCGTTGGCGTACTCCTTCAGGGCGCTGGTGGCCTCGTCGTTCTTGAAGCGGCCGAAGTTGCCCAGCTGGGAGCTCTTGCCGATGGGCTGGAGGATCGCGCCGTCCATGACGTTCTGGTACATGTCGTAGGGCGTGGCGCCGCTGTTGGTCCAGTGCAGGGTGGCGTCGAAGTTGCCGTTGGCCACGTCCACGCCCCAGGCCTCGGCGGTCTGGGTCTTGACCTTGGCCTCGATGCCGAGCTGCTTGATGTTGTCCTTGATGATCGCGAGGCCGGTGATGTAGTCGTTCCAGCCGGCCGGGTCGGTGAAGGTGAGCGTGACCGGCTTGCCGGACGGGTCCTTGAGCACCCCGCCCTCCAGCTTGAAGCCGGCGTCCGCGAGCAGCTTCTTGGCCCCGGCGACGTCGGGCTTGGTGGTGGCGTTCTGGTACTCGGGGGCGAGGAAGGGCTCACCGGCCGGGAGCGGGATGCCGGTGGGGTTGGTGATCTCCGGGTAGAGCGTGGCCTGGGCCTGGACGTGGATGGCGTTGCGGTCGACGACCATCGCCATCGCCTTGCGCAGCGCCGGGTTGTCGAAGGGCTTGCGGGCGGTGTTGAACCACAGGCCGTGGATGCCGAGGCCGGAGGGGAACCACAGCTTGTGGTTCTTGGGGTCCTTGTCGATGAAGAGCTGCTTGTGGTTCGGCATGAACACGAAGGACCACTCGACCTTGCCGGTGGCCAGCGCGGTGGTGGCGGCGCTGTTGTCGTTGTACGCGGTGTAGCGCAGCTCCTTGACCTTCGTCTTGCCGTTCCAGTAGGTCGGCGTCGCGATCAGGGTGGTGGTCTGCGGGGTGAACGTCTTGAGCTTGTACGGGCCGGAGCCGACCGGGGTGCGGTTGGGCCAGGTCTCCGGGTTCTCGACCTTCTCCCAGATGTGCTTGGGCACGATGAAGGTCTGGATGATCTTGTTCTGGTTGACGAACTGGGACTCCTCGAAGGTCAGGACGACCTTCCCGTCCTCGACCGCGATCCCGTCGAAGGGGATGCCGTTGCCGTTGAGCGCCGGGTGCTTCTTCAGGAGGTTGAAGGTGTACTCCACGTCGGCGGCCGTCAGCGGCTTGCCGTCGGACCACTTCGCCCGCTCGTCCAGGGTGAAGGTGACCTTGGTGAAGTTGTCCTCCCACTCCCAGTCGGTGGCGAGCCAGGGGTCCGCCTTGTCGGTGGGCTTGATCATGTTCGTCATGGCCAGCGGCTCGTAGATCATGAACCGGTAGCCGAGGGTGGCGCCCGCCGAGGTGCTGAGGAACGGGTTGCTGTTGTTGGTCTGCGGTCCGTCCGGCTTGCCGAGGGTCAGCACACCGGTGGCGGCACCGCCGTCGCCTTTGTTGGCACCGGAGTTGGCGTTCGAGCAACCGGCTGCGAGCGCGATGGCGACGGTGGCTGCGGCGACCGCTCTGAGCGTGGTGCGACGGCGTACGGACATGGCGACTCCAGGGAGGGGCTGCCGGGTCGGTGCGACCCGGCGGAGGGTGGAAGGGGGCGAGCGGGGCGCGGCCGGGCGGCCGGGTCCGTCACGGCGCCGAGTGGCGCACGACCAGTTCGGTGGGCAGCACGGCCGGGCCGTCGGGTACGGGCGTGCCGCCGAGGTGGGAGAGCAGCATCCGGGCGGCCGTCTCACCCATGCGGCGGGTGGGCTGGCGCACGGTGGTGAGGGGCGGTTCGGTGTGTTCGGCCATCGGGATGTCGTCGAAGCCGACGACCGCGATGTCGTCCGGGACCCGGCGGCCGGCACCCCGCAGGGCCCGCAGCACGCCGGCCGCGCTGATGTCGTTGTGCGCGAAGACGGAGTCGAACTCGACGCCCCGGGCGAGGAGTTCCTCCATGGCCAGGCGCCCGCCGAGTTCGGTGAAGTCCCCGTCGACGACGAGGCATTCGGGCAGGACCGAGCGGAATCCGCCGAGCCGGTCCCGTACGCAGCCGAAGTGCTGGGGGCCGGTGAGGACGACGGGCCTGGAGCGTCCGGCGGCGAGCAGGTGGCGGGCCGCCGACGCTCCTCCCTCGTGGTTGGTGGTCACGACGGAGGGGAATTCGGGGTGGTGGCCGCGGTCGTCGATGAGGACGATCGGCAGGCCGTCGCGGTGCAGGGCGGTGAGGTGGCTGAGGGTGTTCTCCGGCTCCACGACGACGAGCCCGTCGAAGGCGCGTGCCGACACCTGGCTGGTGAAGCGCTGGACGGACTCGGCGCCCCGGTTGCAGGTGAACAGCAGCAGCCCGTAGTCGGCGGCCTCGACGGTGTCGACGACCCCCTGGAGCAGTTCGCCCATCCAGGGCCAGGTCAGCGAGGGGACCAACATGCCGACCGTACGGCTGGAGCCGCGGGCCAGGCCCACGGCTCCGGAGCTGGGCACATAACCGAGCTGTGCGATCACTTCACGAACGCGGGCGGCGGTGGAACGGTCCACTTCGCCCTTGGTGTTGATGACCCGGGACACGGTCGTCTTGCTGACGCCGGCCTCACGGGCGACATCGGCGATGGTGACACGCATCTGGGCCTCCGTCGGACCGGGTGGGAGTAAGGCGGGAACAGGGCAGGAGCAGGCAAGGAGCGGTGCGGGAGCGGGGTGGCGCGAGCACGCCGGGGCATGGCCGGGCACGGGTGCCCGGTGCCTCCGGTACCGGTTCCGGAACCGGTACCGGCTGTTGCGGCAGGAGTTAACCCCGCCGACACAGGACCGTCAATACTTCACACCGAGATTGGTCCGGACCCATCTCCCGACCAGGCAGGACGCCTCATGTGTTCACTTCTTGAATGCATAGCTCCTTGACAGGAACACGTAAGCGTGGCGCGGGCCCCGGACATGCCGAAGCCGCCACCCCGTTGCGGGGCGGCGGCTTCGGTGGGAGGGTCCGGGGCTACTCGGTGGGCTCCACGCCCGCGCGCAGCAGCCCGTAGGTGTACGCGTCCTCCAGCGCCTGCCAGGACGCGGCGATGACGTTCTCGGCGACGCCCACGGTCGCCCAGTCGGCGTCCCCGTCGCCCGTGGTGATCAGGACCCGGGTGGTGGACTCGGTGCCCGTACGCCCCTCCAGGATGCGGACCTTGTAGTCGACCAGCTCCAACTTGGCGAGCTGGGGGTAGATCCGCTCCAGGGCGACGCGCAGGGCCCGGTCCAGGGCGTTGACCGGGCCGTTGCCCTCGGCGGTGGCGACGATGCGCTCACCCTTGGCCCAGAGCTTCACGGTGGCCTCGTTGGCGTGGGTGCCGTCGGGGCGGTCCTCGACGATCGCCCGCCAGGACTCCGTACGGAAGTAGCGCCGGGCCCTGCCCTCCACCTCGCCGCGCAGCAGCAGCTCGAAGGAGGCGTCGGCGGCCTCGTAGGTGTAGCCCTGGAGCTCGCGCTCCTTGACCCGCTCCACGACCCGGCCGACCAGGGCGCGGTCGTCGCCGAGGTCGATGCCGAGCTCCTTGCCCTTCAGCTCGATGGAGGCGCGGCCCGCCATGTCGGAGACCAGCATCCGCATGGTGTTGCCGACCAGCTCCGGGTCGATGTGCTGGTAGAGGTCCGGGTCGACCTTGATCGCGGAGGCGTGCAGCCCGGCCTTGTGGGCGAAGGCCGAGACACCGACGTACGGCTGGTGGGTGGAGGGGGTGAGGTTGACGACCTCGGCGATGGCGTGCGAGATCCGGGTCATCTCGGCGAGCGCGCCCTCGGGCAGCACCTTCATGCCGTACTTCAGCTCCAGGGCGGCGACCACCGGGAAGAGGTTGGCGTTGCCGACGCGCTCGCCGTAGCCGTTGGCCGTGCACTGCACGTGGGTGGCGCCGGCGTCCACGGCGGCCAGGGTGTTGGCGACCGCGCAGCCGGTGTCGTCCTGGGCGTGGATGCCGAGCCGGGCTCCGGTGTCGGCGATGACGGTGGAGACGACCGCCTGGACCTGGGCGGGGAGCATGCCGCCGTTGGTGTCGCAGAGGATGACGACCTCGGCGCCCGCCTCGTGGGCGGTGCGGACCACGGACTTGGCGTACGCGGCGTTGGCCCGGTAGCCGTCGAAGAAGTGCTCGCAGTCCACGAAGACCCTGCGGCCCTGTTCTCGCAGGTGGGAGACGGTGTCGCGGACCATCTCCAGGTTCTCCTCCAGAGTGGTGCGCAGGGCCAGCTCCACATGGCGGTCGTGCGCCTTGGCGACCAGCGTGACCACCGGGGCGCCGGAGTTCAGGAGCGCCGCCACCTGGGGGTCCTCGGCCGCGCTGCCACCGGCCCTGCGGGTCGCGCCGAACGCCACGAGCTGGGCGTTCTCGAACTCGATCTCCTGCCGGGCGCGGGCGAAGAACTCCGTGTCGCGCGGGTTGGCGCCCGGCCAGCCGCCCTCGATGTACCCCACCCCGAAGGCGTCCAGGTGCCGGGCGATGGTCAGCTTGTCGGCGACCGTCAGGTTGATGCCCTCACGCTGAGCACCGTCGCGCAGTGTGGTGTCGAAGACATGGAAACTGTCGTCGGTGGCGTTGGCCTTGGTGGTCATGCTGATCTGACTCCTGTCGGATGAGTGGATCCGGACGATCGGGCTCCACTTGCCCCCATCATCCCGCGCGCTCCGCCCTGCCCGGGTACGGGCCGGAAAACGAAAAAACCCCTCGCGGGTGCGAGAGGTCTGCGCGCGGGTCTGGGGCACGATGGCCGCGCCGTACATGGTGGTACGGGACGGTCACTGCGGACCGGCGCGCCTGCTGCCAATAATCATGACGAACGAGGGCACGGCAGAAGTCTCGCACAGCGACGGCTCGGTGACGGCCGTGTCTCAGGATGCGGGCGTGACGCTGGTCGCATCTGTACGGCACGGCGGGTCGGGCGGGGACGCGCTCACGGGACACGGGCGGTGGGGCCGGGGGAAGGACTGCGGCGCCCCCTCCTTCGTGCCCCCGGCCCGGCCGCCGTGCCGTGGTGACCGGCTCTCCGCTCTCGCCGGTGGCCATCCGGCGCCTGCCCCTCGTGCACGCCACCGCTGCCGCCCAGGGCCCGCGCGCCGAAGCGTGCGGGTCCTGGGCGGATGTTGGGTGGGACAGCGGGCCTAGGTCGCGCCCGGGGATCTTGACCGGGTCCGCGACGCCTGGCACGGCCTCTCCGGTCCTGATCCGCCGGACACGCCCTAGCCGAGCGGGTGCATCCAGCCGTGGGTGTCCTCGGCGATGCCGCGCTGGATGTCCAGCAGGCGGTCGCGCAGCTTCATGGTGACCTCGCCGGGGGCGCCGTCGCCCTGCGTCCACTCGCCGCCCGCGGACTTCACGATGCCGACGGGGGTGATGACGGCGGCGGTGCCGCAGGCGAAGACCTCGGTGAGGACGCCCTTCGCGGTGTCGTCGCGCCACTGGTCGATGGAGACGCGGCCCTCCTCGGAGCCGTAACCGAGGTCGCGGGCGACCTTGAGGAGGGAGTCACGGGTGACGCCGGCGAGGAGGGAGCCGGTGAGGGCGGGCGTGATGATCTTCTTGGAGCCGTCCTCCCGCGTGTACACGAAGTACAGGTTCATGCCGCCGAGCTCCTCGACCCACTTGTGCTCGACGGCGTCGAGGTAGGCGACCTGGGCGCAGCCGTGCTCGGCCGCCTCGGCCTGGGCCAGGAGGGAGGCCGCGTAGTTGCCGCCGGTCTTGGCGTCGCCCATGCCGCCCGGGACGGCGCGGACCCGGTTCTCCGAGAGCCAGATGGAGACGGGCTTCACACCGCCGGGGAAGTAGGCGCCGGCGGGCGAGGCGATGACCAGGAAGAGGTACTCGTTGGCCGGCTTCACGCCGAGGCCGACCTCGGTGGCGATCATGAACGGGCGCAGGTACAGCGACTCCTCGCCGCCGTGCGCCGGGACCCACGCCTTGTCCTGCTGCACCAGCGCGTCGCACGCCTCGATGAACGTCTCGACGGGCAGCTCCGGCATGGCGAGGCGGGCGGCCGAGCGCTGGAAGCGGCGGGCGTTGGCGTCGGGGCGGAACGAGGCGACCGAGCCGTCGGGCTGGCGGTAGGCCTTGAGCCCCTCGAAGATCTCCTGCGCGTAGTGCAGGGTCATGTTGGCCGGGTCCAGCGACAGCGGGCCGTAGGGGACCAGCTCGGCGTCGTGCCAGCCACGGCCCTCGGTCCAGCGGATCGTCACCATGTGATCGGTGAAGTGCCGGCCGAATCCGGGGTTGGCCAGGATCGCCTCGCGCTCCGCGTCGGACAGCGGGTTCGAGGAGGGCTTGAGCTCGATCGTGGGCGTCGTCATGAGTGCGTGTCCTTCACCGGTCTTGTGTGTGATGGACCGCGCCCACGCCCGTTCATGACCGATGCTTTCCGGTCAGGTCCTAGGACGTCCGAGCTTCACCGCGAGCCACGGCCCCGCGTTCGATTATCACTTGCGGGGGGCCGTGCACGAAATGGTGGGAATGCGGTCCGGGGGTCGATGGTGGCACCCGGGGGCCGCACAGGTGAAGCCGCCGGGCGCTGATGCGACCCGGCGGCTTCGAAGTGGAGTCGTCGGGTCAGCTCGCTACGCGTACCGCGAGCGCGTCACCGATCTCGTCGGTCGTACGCGTGGCGGCCCCGTCGCGCTCCGCGAGGTCGGCGGAGACGGCGTCCTCGATGCGCGCGGCCTCGGCCTCGTAACCGAGGTGGCGCAGCAGGAGGGCGACGGAGAGGACCGTGGCGGTCGGGTCGGCCTTGCCCTGCCCCGCGATGTCGGGGGCGGAGCCGTGGACCGGCTCGAACATCGACGGGAACGCACCCGTCGGGTTGATGTTGCCGGAGGCGGCCAGGCCGATACCGCCGGTGACGGCGGCGGCGAGGTCGGTGAGGATGTCGCCGAAGAGGTTGTCGGTGACGATGACGTCGAAGCGCTCCGGCTGGGTGACGAAGAAGATCGTCGCGGCGTCGACGTGCAGGTAGTCAGTGCTGACCTGCGGGTATTCGGCGGCGACCTGGTCGAAGGTGTTCTTCCACAGGTGGCCGGCGTAGACGAGGACGTTGTTCTTGTGGACCAGCGTCAGCTTCTTGCGCGGGCGGGCGGCCGCGCGCTCGAAGGCGTCCCGCACCACGCGCTCGACGCCGTACGCCGTGTTGACGCTGACCTCGGTGGCGACCTCGGCGGGGGTGCCGGTGCGCAGCGAGCCGCCGTTACCGGTGTACGGGCCCTCGGTGCCCTCGCGGACGACGACGAAGTCGATGTCGGGGCGGCCGGCGAGCGGGGTCGCGGTGTTGGGGAAGAGCTTGGAGGGCCGCAGGTTGATGAAGTGGTCGAACGCGAAACGCAGCTTCAGCAGCAGCCCGCGCTCCAGGACACCGGAGGGCACGGACGGGTCGCCGATCGCGCCCAGGAGGATGGCGTCGTGGTTCTTGAGCGCCGCCAGCTCCGCGTCCGGGAGGGTGTCACCGGTGCGGTGCCAGCGCTGGGCGCCAAGGTCGTACTCCTTGGTCTCCAGCTTCACATCCTGCGGGAGGACAGCGTTGAGGACCTTGAGGCCCTGGGCCACGACTTCCTGGCCGATTCCGTCACCGGGGATCACTGCGAGATCGATGCTGCGAGACATACGGGAAGCCTAACGGTGCGTCCCACCCCATGACATCCGGCGTCCACCATGCGGACGAGCGCAAGCGCGTTCGGGTGTGCGGACTGCTGGGGGCGTGGGGACTGTACGGGGTGGGGGCGAGCGGCGAGCGGTGCGTGCGGGCGGGCCTCTGCGCGGCCGTCGCGGCGGCTCAGTGGCCGGTCGCGCCGCCGTTGTCCCGGCGGTCGAGGGCGCGCTGGAGGGCGGCGGCGGCGTTCTTGCGCTCGGCCTCGGCCTGGCGGGAGGAGTGACGGACGCGGCGGGTGGTGGTGTTGGCCATGATGGATCGACTCCTTGAGATCGCATGGATGCCGGGGGCAGGCCGCACATCGCGGTGCGGCGCCGAGGCCGGGCCGGGATCGGATTTCGAGGTGCCGGAAGGGGCGGGGAGCGTACGCCGCAGGGGTTACCTGCCTCAAGGCGTGCGCCCGCAACCGCCACAGTCGCTCGATCGAGCGATTCGTTCGGCTCCTACAAAGCTAGGACAGTCGGGCCGCTCTGTCTCTACAGTTAGTCGGACTTCCTACTATCTGAGACGGCCGCTCCCCCGCGCTCGGCTCGCAGCTCCCGGATCAGCGCCCTTACGGCGAGGGATCGTGCCTGCTCAGGAGTGGTGAGATAGCCGATCGAGCGGGTGGGGCGGTCGGGTCCGAGAGCGGTGATCTCGATTCCGTCGGGTGCTCCGTACAGGGACAGACCGGGCATGATCGCCATGCCGAGACCACGGGACACCATCGAGAGCACCGCTCCGTCGTCCTCCGCCTGCACCGTCGCCCGGGGCAGCCATGTCTGGGCCGCCCACCAGTCACGCGTGTACGAGGTGCAGTTCTCGTCCCAGTCGACCAGCGGCAGCGTCCGGGGCGCGGGGTGCCCGGCCGGGTGCACCAGGGCGTACTCCTCCTCCAGGAGTACGCCGCCGGTCAGCCCGGGTGGCACGGGCGAGGTGGTCCCGATCGTCGCGACGGCCAGGTCGGCCCGTCCCTCCAGCACCTCACCGGCCGTGCCCGGCCCCACTTCACGCACCATCCGCACCACCGGCTCGATGCCGGGGTGGCGGGCCGCGAGGCGCTCCAGGGCCGGCGGCAGCAGGTGCAGGGCCGCGCTGCGGAACGCGGCGATCCGCAGCGGGCCGCTCACGGTGTCCGATCCGGCGGGGCCTGCGGCGATGCCCCGCGCCTCGGCGCCCATCACGTCGAGCAGCCGCAGGACGCGCCGGGCGTGAGCGGCGGCCACCTCACCGGCCGGGGTCGGCGTGGCGCCCCGGCGGCCGCGCTCGAAGAGCACGGCGCCGATCCGGCGCTCGCTGGTGCGGACGGAGTGGGAGACGGCGGACTGGGTCATGCCGAGGCCCCGGGCGGCGGCGGAGAACCCGCGCGCCTCGGCGACGGCGACGATGACGCGAAGCTCGTGCGGGGCGAGGTCGGTCATCGCGGGGCCCGTCCCGCACCCTCGACCGGACGAGACACCGAAGACCCATGAAAGCTGCTCATGGAAACGATTCTTCCATCGACGCGACCCCCTGCCCGGCCACCGCGTTCCCTTCTACCGTCAGCAGCATGACGACACAGCGCACCGGCCGCACCGCCCCCACCTCCCGCACCCTCCACCTCGCCGCCCGCCCGCACGGCTTCCCGACGGCGGATCTCTTCTCCGTCGCCACGTCGCCCGTGCCGGATCCCGCTCCCGGGGAGGCCGTGGTGGAGAACCTCTACCTCTCCGTGGACCCGTACCACCGCGAGGAGATGGACGGCGGCTGGGAGCTGGGCGTCCCGCTGGAGGGCCGCGCCCTCGGCCGGGTGACGGCCTCCCGCGCCCCCGGCCTCGCGGAGGGCGACCTCGTCCTGCACCGCGAGGGGTGGCGGACCCACGCCGTGGTGGCGCCGGGCGGGACCGGGGTGCGGAAGGTGCCCGCGTACGACGGGGTCCCGCTCACCGCGTACATGTCGATCCTCGGCGGTACCGGGCTCACCGCCTATGTGGCGCTCACCCGGACGCTGGAGTTCCGGGCTGGTCAGGATCTCTTCGTCTCGGCGGCGGCGGGCGGGGTCGGTACGGCGGTGGGACGTATCGCCCGGCTGCTCGGCGCCGGCCGGGTCGTCGGCAGCGCGGGAACGCCCGCGAAGGTGGCCCGGCTGACCGGGGAGCTCGGCTTCGACGCGGCGTTCGACTACCACGACGGGCCGGTCGGGGAGCTGCTGGCGAAGGCGGCCCCGGACGGCATCGACGCCTACGTCGACAACGTCGGCGGGGACCATCTGGAGGGCGCGATCTCGGTGCTCCGCGAGCACGGGCGGATCGCGTGGGTCGGGGCCATCGCCCAGTACCACTCGGCGCACGAGCCGCCGGCCGCCCCGCGCAACCTGTTCGACATCGTGGAGAAGAGCCTGCGCCTGGAAGGGGTGATGGTACGCAACCACCGTGACGTGCAGCAGGAGTTGGAGGACTTCCTGGTCCCGCATGTGCGGAGCGGAGTGGTCGTGCCCGATGTCACGGTGGTGGACGGATTCGAGCGGACGGTGGAGGGGTTCCTCGGGATGCTGCGGGGCGAGAACACCGGGAAGATGCTGATCCGGGTCGCCGACTGAGCCCGCCCGGCGGGGAGTTGCCCCCCTCCCCGCGCTCCACGGCGGACCACCGTCGCAGCGGATCACCGGGAGTGCACGTCACCGTGAGCGCACGTCGCCGTGGGAGCAGGCCGCTGTCAGAGTAGGCCGCAGTCGGAGCAGGCCGCCGTCGGAGCAGATGGGCGTCGGAGCAGGCCGCCGTCGGAGCAGTTCGGCGTCAGAGCAAGCCGCCGTCGGAGCAAGTCGCCCTCGCGCCAGTCGAAGACGAGCGGGCGGCCGGCCGCCGGCAGCGCGTGGCCGGCGGCCGGGCGGACGTAGGTGCTGCCCTCCTCCTGCGGCAGCGCGAGGGTCCCCTGCGGGCCGAGGGCGGCGAGGCTCCCCGGCCACACCTGCCAGCCGCGCGCCGCGTACAGCGCCGCGCCCGCGTCGGAGGCGGACAGGGCGCCGAACTCGTACGCCCCGTCGACGACCCGTTCCAGCGCGGCCATCACCCGGTGGCCGAGCCCCTGGCGGCGGCGGCCGGGGCGGACGGCGACGGCTTCGACGTACCCGGCGCGCAGCGAGCGGCCGTCGTGGAGCACCCGGCGCTGGACGACGGAGCCGTGGGCGATCAGGAGCCCGCCGGTGTCGCGCACCAGGGCGTGGACGCCGCCGAGGCAGTGTTCCCAGTCGTCGTCGCCGAAGCCGCCGTCGAAGGCGGTGTCCAGCAGGGTGCGGATCTCGTCCCGTACAGCCGCGGTCAGCTCATAGGTGTGGGCGGCGCGCACCGCGGGGGGCTCGGTCATGATCCCAGTTTCCCAGGGGCCCGCTCCGACCAGGCACGCAGGGGCGATGCGGGACACGGCCGGGGCCCGCCCGGACCGAGGTGCGCGGTGGTCCGGGCGGGCTGCGGGCCGGGGGGCGGGCAGTGGCTCAGTACACCGTGACGCCGTACGCCGAGAGCGCCTCCACCACCGGCTGGTGGATGGCCGAGCCGCTCGTGCCCGAGCAGCCGGAGCTGCCGGAGTGGATGCCGAGGGCGACGGAGCCGGCGAAGTGGGCGCCGCCGCTGTCTCCTCCGGCGGAGCAGGCGGTGGTGCGGACCATGCCGTGGACAGGCCCGTCACCGTAGTTCACGGTGACGTTGACGGCGGTGACGGTGCCGGAGGTCACCTGGGTGGTGGAGCCGCTCTTGCGGATCGCCTGGCCGACGACGGCGTTGGCGGCGGAGGTGATGTCCTGGGTGGAGCCGTTGTAGAGGTCGACGGTTCCGGCGGGCGAGGAACCGTCGGTGTAGCGGACGATGCCGTAGTCGTTGGTCGGGAAGCTGGTGCCCTCGCGGACGCCGATGACCGAACCGCCCGAACTGGCCGACCAGTTGGCGGAGAGGTTGGTGCAGTGCCCGGCGGTCACGAAGTAACGTGCCCCGCCCTTGGTGACGTTGAAGGCGGCCGAGCAGCGGCTGCCGCCGCCGTAGATGGCTCCACCGCCGAGCACTTCGCGGCGGAACTCGCCGGGTACGCGCTTGATGGCGACCGCACCGTCGAGCCGCTCGGCGACGGCTTCGATGCGGGCCATGTCCCGTACGGAGACGGAGGAATCGGCCTCGACGACGACCTGGTTGGTGCGCGGGTCGACACCCCAGGAGGTCCCGGTGATCTTCGCCTCGGCCTCCAGGGTCTCCATCGCGGCGTCGAGCTGGGCGGCGCTGCGGGCCACCCGGCGCACAGTGGCCCCGGCGGCTCGGGCCTGCTCCTCGGCCCGGTCGGTGGTGACGGTGACGACGAGGTTCCCGGTCCTGGAGTCGAGGTAGGTTCCGGCGGTGTCGGCGCCCAGCGTGCGTTCGACGGCGGCGTCGAGCGCGTACGCGGAGGCGGAGGGTATCGCCGCGGTGGTGGGGGTGGCGGAGTGGACGTCGGCCGCGGTGGCGGGAGCCGCGCCGAGGCCGAGGGCGCCGGCGACGAGCAGCAGGGAAAGGCCCAGGCGGGCACGGGAGTCGCGTCTCATGGGGGAACTCCTTCTCGGGTGACGTGTGGGGACGTACCGAGAAGGAATTTGACATGGACATTACCTAACTCACAAGACCGCGTGTCCCGGAGGGAGTTGATCCGCGCACCCCGAGACCCGCCGGCGAGCAAGCGAACGGGCGGCAGGCAGGCAGGAGGACAAGCGGGCAGACAAACAGAGAAGGCAGACAGAGACAGACAGGCGAACGGGCGGGCGGACAGGCGGTTCCGGTCACCGGACACTGACCGGGACCCGTGCCCGTCCTGTCCGAAGCCCCGCTTCCCCCCGCCGTCCCCGCCGCGCACACTGCGCCCATGTCCGACACGACACCCGCACCCCAGCAGTGGTCGCCCACCCATGGCGACCCGTACCGCCCCACCCCCTACCGCCCCGCGAGGACCGCCCCCGAGGAGTCCCTCGCCCGCGCCGCCCGGCTGCGGGAGCGCATGGACGAGCGCAGGACCGTCCGCGCCTTCTCCCCCGACCCGGTCCCCGAGCAGGTGCTGCGCGACGCCATCGCGTGCGCGGCCACCGCCCCCTCCGGCGCCCACCAGCAGCCGTGGACCTTCGTCCTGGTCAAGGACCCCGAGGTGCGCCGCCGGATCCGGGAGGCCGCCGAGCACGAGGAGAAGCTGAGCTACGACGGGCGGCTCGGCGAGGAGTGGCTCGCCGCGCTGCGCCCGCTGGGCACCGACGCGGTCAAGGCCCACATGACGGACGCCCCCGCCCTGATCGTGGTGTTCCAGCAGCGTTACTGGCTGGGCGAGGACGGCACCAAGCGCAAGCACTACTACGTCGACGAGTCGGTCGGCATCGCGGTGGGGATGCTGCTCAGCGCCCTGCACCTGTCGGGGCTCGCCGCGCTGATCCACACCCCGAGCCCGATGCGCTTCCTCGGCGAGGTGCTGGGCCGGCCGGAGAACGAGAAGGCGTTCGCCGTGATCCCCGTCGGCCATCCCGCCGACGACTGCGAGGTCCCCGACCTGGTGCGCAAGTCGCTGGACCAGGTGCTGGTGGAGATCTGAGGGTCCGCCTCGCGTCGGCGGACGCCCCGCCGGCGACCCCGTACGCAGGCGCACCCGTACGCGCCTGAACCCACAGAGACGCGCCTGACCTCGCATAGAGGTACATGCATGCACGTGGACGTGCATGGAAACCGCCCCCCGGCCGGTTGGGGGACCGGTCGGGGGGCGGTGCTCGAAGAGGGCTCCGGGGAGCCCCTGGGCCCGGGGCGTCGTGCTGCGGCGCCCCGGGGAGGGGTATCAGCCCTGGTGGGGGTAGGTGTACTCGGTCGGCGGGACCAGGGTCTCCTTGATGGCCCGGGTCAGGGTCCAGCGCTGGAGGTTCTGCGGGGCGCCCGCCTTGTCGTTGGTGCCCGAGGCACGGCCGCCGCCGAAGGGCTGCTGGCCGACGACGGCGCCGGTCGACTTGTCGTTGATGTAGAAGTTGCCCGCGGCGTAGCGGAGCTTGTCCATCGTGTACGCGGCGGCCGCGCGGTCGCCCGCGATGACCGAGCCGGTCAGCGCGTAGTCGGAGACCGACTCCATCTGCTCCAGCATGGCGTCGTACTGGTCGTCCTCGTACACGTGGACCGCGAGGATCGGGCCGAAGTACTCGGTCGTGAAGACCTCGTTCTCGGGGTCGGAGCACTCGATGACGGTCGGGCGGACGAAGTAGCCCACCGAGTCGTCGTAGGTGCCGCCCGCGACGATCGTGCACGCCGCGTCGGACTTCGCGCGGTCGATCGCGGCCTTGTTCTTGGCGAACGAGCGCTCGTCGATGACGGCCCCGATGAAGTTCGTCAGGTCGGTGACGTCGCCCATCTTGATGGAGTCGACCTCGGCCGCGAACTCCTCCTTGAAACCGGAGTTCCAGATGGAGGCGGGGACGTACGCGCGCGAGGACGCGGAGCACTTCTGGCCCTGGAACTCGAAGGAGCCGCGGGTGAGCGCGGTCTTCAGCACGGCGCGGTCGGCGCTGGGGTGCGCGACGACGAAGTCCTTGCCGCCGGTCTCGCCGACGAGCCGCGGGTAGGTGCGGTACGTGGCGATGTTGTTGCCGACCGTCTTCCACAGGTGCTGGAAGGTGGGGGTCGAGCCGGTGAAGTGGATACCGGCCAGGTCGCGGTGGTTCAGCGCCACCTCGGAGACGGCCTTGCCGTCGCCGGTGACCAGGTTGATGACGCCCTTGGGCAGACCGGCCTCCTCCAGGAGCTGCATCAGCAGCACGGCGGCGTGGGTCTGGGTCGGGGACGGCTTCCACACCACGACGTTGCCCATGAGGGCGGGGGCGGTGGGGAGGTTGCCCGCGATGGCCGTGAAGTTGAACGGCGTGATCGCGTAGACGAAGCCCTCCAGCGGGCGGTGGTCCATACGGTTCCACACGCCCGGGGAGTTCGCCGGGGGCTGCTCGGCGAGCATCTGACGCGCGTAGTGCACGTTGAAGCGCCAGAAGTCGATGAGCTCGCAGGGAGTGTCGATCTCGGCCTGCTGGGCGGTCTTGGACTGGCCGAGCATGGTGGAGGCGGCCAGCGTCTCGCGCCAGGGGCCCGCCAGCAGCTCGGCGGCGCGCAGGATGATCGCCGCGCGGTCGTCGAAGGACAGCGCGCGCCAGGCCGGAGCGGCGGCCAGGGCCGCGTCGACGGCGTCCTGGGCGTCCTGCTCGGTGGCGCCGGCGAAGGTGCCGAGGACGGCCTGGTGGTTGTGCGGCTGTACGACGTTCACGCGCTCGCCGCCGCCCATGCGCTTCTCGCCGCCGATGGTCATCGGCAGGTCGATCGGGTTCTGGCTGAGCTCCTTGAGCTTCTCCTCCAGACGGGCGCGCTCCGGGGAGCCCGGGGCGTAGGAGTGGACCGGCTCGTTGACCGGCGCGGGGACCTGGGTGACGGCGTCCATGAGTGCCTTGTCTCCTTGGTGTCGGCGGGGATGTGGTTCGGCCCGGGGGCCGGATCAGCCCTTGGTGAGGATCGAGCGGCCGAAGAACAGCAGGTTGGCCGGCTTCTCCGCGAGGCGGCGCATGAAATATCCGTACCAGTCGGTGCCGTAGGCCGTGTAGACGCGCATCCGGTGGCCCTCGGCCGCGAGCCGGATGTGCTCGTCGCTGCGGATGCCGTACAGCATCTGGAACTCGTACTCGTCCAGTTTGCGCCCGGCCTGGCGGCCCAGCTCCTGGGCGATGGCGATGAGACGGGGGTCGTGCGACCCGATCATCGGGTAGCCCTCGCCCTCCATCAGGATCCTGACGATCCGGACGTACGCCTTGTCGATCTCGGCCTTGTCCTGGTACGCGACGGAGGCGGGCTCCTTGTAGGCGCCCTTCACGATGCGTACGCGGCTGCCGGCGGCGGCCAGGCGGCGGGCGTCGTCCTCCGTGCGGAAGAGGTAGGACTGGATGACGCAGCCGGTCTCCGGGAAGTCCTTCCGCAGCTCCTCGTGGATGGCGAACATCGAGTCGAGGGTGGTGTGGTCCTCGGCGTCCAGGGTGACCGTGGTGCCGATGGCGGCCGCCGCCTCGACGACCGGGCGCACGTTGGCGAGGGCCAGCTCGTGGCCGCCCTCCAGCGCTTGCCCGAACATCGACAGCTTGACGGACATCTCGGCGCGCGGGCCCAGGTCCAGGACCTTCAGGCGCTCGATCAGCTCCAGGTAGGCGTCGCGGGCGGCCTCGGCCTGCGCGGGGGTGGTGATGTCCTCGCCGACGACGTCGAGCGTGACCTCCAGCCCCTTGTCGGCGGCGTCCTCGACGATCGGCACGACCTGGTCGACGCTCTCGCCGGCGATGAAGCGGTCGACGACCTGCTTGGTGCCGGGCGCGGCCGAGACGAACCGGCGCATCTTGTCGCTGCGGGACGCGGCGAGAATCACGGGACCCAGCACGGGGTACCTCCACGAATGTACGGACCAGGGGGCGTAACAGCAGGTACACGAACGTATGTGAACGGGCATGAACAGACCGGTACGGCACGGATAACCACTGTGAAATCTAGGCACCGCCCCGGCGCTGTGCCATCGACACCTGTCACGCATCCGTGGCCGCCATCTCAGACATCTGTCTGAAGAAAGGTGGGGAGGGGTGCGAGAATGGCCGAGTGACAGGCGATTACCAGGAACTGGTCGACGAGATCTCCGCCCTCCTCGGCGCCCCCGCCACCCTGGAGAACCGCGATTTCGGCCTGGTCGCCTTCGGGGCCCACGACAGCGACGACGACACCGCGATGGACCCGGTCCGCACCCGCTCGATCCTGACCCGCCGCTCCACCCCCGCCGTCCGCGCCTGGTTCGAGGGGTTCGGCATCACCCGGGCGACCGGCCCGGTCCGCATCCCCGCCGCCCCGGAGGCCGGGGTCTTCCGGGACCGGGTCTGCCTTCCGGTACGCCACCGGGGCGTCGTCCTCGGTTACGTCTGGCTGCTCGACACCGACCCCGGGCCGACCGACGACCAGCTGACCGCCGCGATGGAGGTCGCCGCCCGGATCGGGGCGCTCCTCGCCGACGAGGCGCGGGCGGGCGCGGACCTCTCGCGGGAGTTCGGCGCGGTCCTCACGGCCGGGCACGGGCGGCAGCACGACACGGCGGTCGCCGCGCTGCGGGAGGCGCTGGGCCAGGACGCGGAGGGGCTGCACACGGTGGTGTGCGTGACGCCGTGGGCCGCCGACGACACCCCGTCGGTACGGGGCGTGGCCTCGGTGGCCGCTCTGGCGACGGTGCCCGCGCCGGGGTTCTCCGGGTCGGGGTCCTCCGGGCCTGGGTTCTCCGGGTCGGGGTTCTCCGGGTCGGGGTTCTCCGGGTCGGGGGGCGGAGGGCCCGTTTCACTGGCCGCGCTGATCCGGCTGCGCTCGGTGGACCGCCTGGACCCGGCGCTGGGCGCCGCGGACCGGCTGCGTACGGGGGCGGGCCCGGGGGCCACCGGGGGGATCGCGGCTCCCCGCCGGGGCCTGGACGCCCTGCCGGACTCCTGGCGCGAGGCCACGGCGGCGGCGCGCGCGGCCCGCGCCGAGACCCGCTTCGGCCCGGTCGCCCGCTGGTCGGCCATCGGCCCGTACCGCCTGCTCACCGCCCTCCCGGGCACCGGCACGGACCCGGCCGACCCGGCGGTCGCCTCGCTGCTGACCCCGCTGCACAAGGAGCTGGCGCACACGGCGGAGGCGTTCTTGGACTGCGCGGGCCAGGCGAGCCGGACGGCGGCCGAGCTGGGCATCCACCGCCAGACGCTGTACTACCGCCTCTCCCGGATCGAGCAGATCACCGGCCTCGACCTGAACGACGGCGAGGACCGGCTGCTGCTGCACATGGCGCTGAAGGGGGCTCGGCTGTAGGCGGCGGTTGCGGGTCTCGCCGCCGCGCGCCCGTCACTTGCCGAAGCGGCGCTCCCGGTTCGCGTACGAGCGCAGGGCGCGCAGGAAGTCCACGCGCCGGAAGGCCGGCCAGTAGCAGTCCACCCAGTGCATCTCGGCGTAGGCGGACTGCCAGAGCAGGAAGCCGGAGAGCCGCTGCTCGCCGGAGGTGCGGATGATGAAGTCGGTGTGGTCGGCGATCGGCGAGTAGAGGTGGCGGGAGATGTCGTCGATGTCGAAGCGTGCGGCCAGTTCGGCCGGGTCGCCGCCGGCCGCCATGTGCTCCTCGAAGGCCCGCTTCACGGCGTCGACGATCTCGCGCCGGCCCCCGTAGCCGACCGCCACGTCCACCTTGAGGCCCCCGCGCCCGGTCGTCGCGGCGGTGGCCTCCTTGAGGACCTGGGCGCTGGTGCCGGGCAGCATGTCGAGCGAGCCGATCACCTGGACCTCCCAGCTCCGGCCCTCGGCGGTGATGTCCCGGACGGTCTCCTCGATGACCTCGATCAGCGGGCCCAGCTCCTCGGCGGGGCGGCCCAGGTTGTCGTCGGAGAGCATGAAGAGGGTCACGTGCTCGATCCCGGCGGCCGAGCACCAGCCCAGGAACGTGGTCACCTTGGCGCCGCCCGCCCGGTACCCCTCCCGGACGTCCGTGTGCCCGGCCTTCCGGGCCCAGCGCCGGTTGCCGTCGACCATGATGCCGACGTGCTGGGGGCGCGGCAGCCCCACCAGGGTGGTGGCCAGCCGGCGCTCGTACACCGCTTCGATGGGCCGTCGGAGGAACAGGGGAAGCAGCTTCATGGAACCCTCTCCATCACACGACGGCCACCGTCGAAGGACCTTACCAGCGGCCTCGGACACCCGAGGGATCCGGCCGAGGGACCCGTTCACCACGGTCCGCGCTCCCCCGAGTGAAGGAGCGGGGCGGCGGGGCGGGGCGGCCGGCCCCGACGGCCTGCCCGGCCGGACGCCGGTGGAACATCCGGGGCGCGGACGTGGTCGGCCTCGTCGCCTCCGGGCCGGTGCGCGTCTGGCGGGCGGCGCCGCTCCCCTCCCGTTCACTCACCACGAAAGACCAGGTCGTGAGCTTCGGACCGGTCCTCACCCCGTCGGGGCCTCCGGAGGCCGGACCGGCGCTGTGCGGGCACAATCGAAGTGCCTCTCCGAATGCCCCCTACGCGAGAAGGGGTGGCACGTGGACCACCATCCGGGCCGGCCGGGCACCCCCCTCAGGGCGGTACTCGACCGCCTGCCCGTCCCCCAGCTCCTCCGGCGCGCCGTGGACGCGGCCACGGCGATGAGCGGCACCCGCCGCCTGGAGTGGCTCAACGCGGCGGGCGACCACATCGGGACCACGCTCGACCTGGACCGGACCGCCCAGGAACTGGCCGACTACGCCGTACCGAGACTGGCCGACGCTGCTGCGGTCGACCTGCTGGAATCACTCCTGCGCCGGGGCGAGGGGGAACGGAGCGGAGCGGCGAGAGCGCCCCTGACCCGGGCCATGGCCGTGGCACAGATCGACCGGCTCCAGAACCTCGAACCGGACCCGGTGGGGGAGCTGACCACCGTCAACCCCTCCAAGGTGGCCCATCAGTGCCTGACCACGCGCCGGCCGGTGCTGGTGAGACGGATCGCACCGGACCAGTACGAGCACATCGCCCCCACCCCGCACGCCGCCCTCGCCCTGCGTCGCGCGGGAGTGCACAGCTACCTGGCGCTGCCCCTCGTCTCACGTGGTGTCCTTCTGGGACTCGTCGACTTCGTCCGGTGCGGAGACCGGCCGGCGTTCACGCACGCGGACCTGGCCCTGGCGTGCGAGCTGGCGACGAAAGCCGCGGTGTTCGTGGACAACGCCCGTCTGTACGGGCGTGAGCGCGCGGCCGTCGTCACGCTGCAACGCGCCCTGCTCCCCCGAGCCGCTCCCTCCACACCGGGCCTCCAGGTCGTGTCGAGCTACCGGCCCGCCGTCGACCCCGGTGGTGTGGGCGGCGACTGGTTCGACGTGGTGGCCCTGCCGAGCGGACGCACCGCCCTCGTGGTGGGAGACGTGATGGGCCACGGTCTGGCGGCCGCGGCGACCATGGGCCGGCTGCGCTCCGTGGCCCGTACGCTCCTGGGGCTGGACATCGCACCGGAACGCGTACTGGCCCGGCTCGACCTGGCGGCCCGCGACCTGGAGGAGGACCAGGTCGCCACCTGCCTGTGCGCCGTCTACGACCACGCCGAGCGGACGTACCGGCTGGCCAGCGCGGGGCACCTGCCGCCCCTGGTGATCGACGCCGCCGGCCGTGCCGCCCTCCTGGACGTGCCCCCGGGCGCGCCCCTGGGCGCGGGGGTCATCCCCTACGACCAGGTGACGGCCCGGATGCCGGAAGGCAGCCGCATCGCGATGTACACCGACGGGCTGATCAAGAACCGGCACGAGGACGTCGATGTGCTGCTGGAACGCCTGCGGACGGCGGTCGACGGCCCGCCGACCGCTCTGTCGGAGAGCTGCGAGGCGACGTGGAGCAGGACCGAGAGCTGCGACGGCGGGCGCTTCGACGACGCCGTCCTGCTCATGGCGGAGGCCCTGTCGCAGCCCGAGGCGGAAGTGGTCGTCTGGTCCCTCCCGGCGGACGGGTCGGCCGCCGGAGCGGCGCGCCGGCTGGTCCGCGCACAGCTGGAGAGCTGGTCGCTCTCCGAACTGGTGGACGTCACCGAACTGGTCGTGAGCGAACTCGTCGGAAACGCCCTGCGCTACGGCGGTGGGCCGAGCGGGCTCCGCCTGCTGCGCGACGACCGGCTGTGCGTCGAGGTCTCGGACATCGGGCCGGACCTGCCCCAGATCCAGCACGCCCCCCTCAGCTCCGAGGGCGGCCGCGGCCTCCAGCTGATCAACATGCTCTGCCGCCGGTGGGGCTCGTGCCGGACACCCGAGGGAAAGGTCGTCTGGGCCGAGCAGGATCTGCCCGGCGGCAGCTCCAGAGCCGGCGGGTGACACGGCAGCTCCGGAGCCGGCAGGGGACGCGGCAGCTCCGGAGCCGACGCGGGACGCAGCTCCGGGGCCGGTGGGTGACGCGGCTCCGGAGTCAGCGGCTTCCCGCATCCGGCTGCTCCCGGGCCACCGTCCGTTCACCGACCAGGGCGGCCAGCACCAGCGGTGCGTCGCCGTCGCTGTGACCGACGGTCAGCGCGGCCCAGCGGCCGTTCGGGGCGACCGGGTCCCAGACGGTCAGGTCCCCGTACAGGTCCTCGGCGAACAGCGCCTGGAACAGCGGCTGTACGGGAGAGCCGCCGCCCTGCCACGTCAACAGCGGCCCGTACAGAGGGACCGTGGCATGCGGGCCCCAGCGGCGGTCCAATTCCTCGGTCAGGGCGGCCAGATGAGCCTCGGCCGCCTCCTCGGCGTCGTTCCACTCGGGGGCGTACACCCCGGTCAGCGGGTCGCCCTCCCAGAGCGGCACGATGCGGAAGCCCGCGCCCTCGGTGGCGGTCCACTCGCCGGTCACGGGGTCGCCCGCCGCGACGGTGGGGCCGGTGGCCGGTACGGCGGTGGCGAGGAGCCGCTCGACCTCGGCCACCGCACGGGGCAGCACGAAGGGCTCCCCCGCCCGGCACGTCACGGCACGGCCCGGCGGGTCGCACGCACGGCCGCGGGGGTCACAGCACGGCCCGGTCCATCGGGCGGGGCAGCGGGTCCAGCGCGCCCGCCTCCCGCAGCCGCACGTACGCGCGAACCACCGCCGCGCTGTCGCCGGGCGCCGCGATGCTCAACAGCTCCCCGCCGGAGGGGAGTTCCTGGCGGACCACCTCCAGATCCTCCGGTACGAGGGCGGCGCGGGCCGACGAGAGGTAGCCGGTCCGGCCGACGACCGGGTCACCGGCCGAGAACCCGGCCTCGTCCTCCAGCGCGTCCAGCACGTCGTCGTCGCTCACATCGCCGAAGTCCGGCTCCCAGACCCGGGCGAGGAGCGCGAGGACGTCCTCCTCCGGGACCACGGCCTCCTCCGGGGCGTGCAGGACGATCGCGAGCGACTGGAGCAGGAACTCCGGCCGCCCGCCCGCCAGCCCGCTGACCTCCGCCTCCCAGCCGGGCGTCCCCGTGCCGACCAGCCGCAGCCCGGTGCCCGTCAGATCCGACCAGTCGGCCGCGCTCTGGGCGGTGCGCAACGCGCCGAGCAGGGCGCTCCCCTCGGCGGCGAAGGCGGTGGCGGGCCCGTTCCCGTGGACCTGGCTCCAGGCGTCCGCCGCCTCCGGGACCAGTCCGGCGAGCCCGTCCAGGGTCTGCTGCCACCGGTCGGCCAGGGCCTCGACCGGCTCCGGCCTCGGGCCCCAGAAGCCCCGCACTACACGTCGCATGCTGATCTCTCCTCGTCGCCCGGCTGCTCCGCCCGGTGGCCCGGCCGGGGCCGGGCCACCACGCGTGCAGGCTACTCGGCTACCCGTCGAAGGCCCCGGGCTTCCTGGTGCTGTCGCCGGGTTTCGTCGGGCTGTGGACCACCTTGACGGGCAGGCCCTCGTCCCGGAACGTCCTGCGGGCCGCCTTCGCGACCTCCGGGTCGGAGAAGTGCCACTCCACGGGCTTGCCGCCGGACGCCTCCACCTGGGCGCGGGCCTCGGTCACGAACTTCTCCCTGCCGGAGGGGGTGAGGGTGCCGGGGTCGGACTTGGACAGATAGCTGCCGTAGCCGTTCTTGGCCTCCAGATACGTCTGCCGGGAGGAGTCCCAGCCGTCGTACTCGACCGCCGGCCTGCCCTCGCGCGGATGCGGTACGACGTACTCCTGGCCCCGGTTGGTCCCGGTGATCTGCTCCTGGTAGCGGAGCCAGGACTCGTTCTTCCAGTTGGGCGCGGGGTTGCGGTCCCGGCTCGCCCAGTAGCCGTCGCCCGCGTCCACGTCGCCGAGCGTGCGGCTCTTCAGGTCGTCCGCCCAGGACGGCGGGTTGTAGTTGCGCGGGTCGGAGGTGTCGTTGCGCCGGGGCTCGGGGTACTGCTTCTTCTCCAGCTCCGCCTTGCGCGCCCGCTCCGGCTCCTCCAGCCGCTTCTGCTCCAGGTGCGCGGCCCGCTCCTGTTTGCGGGCTTCCGCCGCCGCGGCCTTGGCCGCCTCGTCGCAGCCGCCGTCGGCCAGGACCACCCGACCCGGGGAGCCGCCCGCCAGCACCCCCGTACCGGAGCCGGCGACTCCGCCGGTCCCGTACCGCACGGACGGTGGCCCGGAGGCGATGGCACAGCCGGTGCGGCGGGCCGCGTCCTCGGCGCTGTCCGCCGCCTCGTCCGCCTCCTTCGCCGCCTTGCGTACGCCGTCGAGGTCCCCCGCCTCCGCCGCCTTGCGGGCCCGCCGGGCCGCCGCGCCCGCGTCGCCCGCCGCGTCCGCGACCTCGGAGGCCACCTTGCCGACCTTGCCGAGCTTCCCGGTCTTGCCGACCACCTTGGCGACGTTGTAGCCGGGGATGAAGATCGATCCGACGTTCCAGATCACATCGGTGACGGCCCGGGTCTTCTCCCCGTTGTCCCAGCGCTCGCGGACCTCGTCCCCGACGAAGACGGCGTCCCCGACCGTGACCACGGTGTTGACGGAGGCCTTGCCCCAGTCCAGGAGCGCGCCCAGGTAGTCGCCGTCGCTCCACTTGTCGCCCGCGCCCTGGGAGTCCTGCGTCCACCGGTCGCCGAGCTGCCGTCCGTACTCCGCGAGACCGGCCCAGGTCTCGGGCTTGAACAGGTCGATGATCCCGGAGATGTCGCCCCAGAGGCCGTCGACCACCAGGCCCTTGAAGACCTGGGTCGTACGGTCCCAGGCGCAGCCGAAGAAGCCCCAGCCGCCGCAGTCCTCCTGCTCACCGGCCTTCTCTCCCCCGCCGCCTTCACCGTCCCCCTCGGCGGAGGCGGGTACGTCGTGGGCGGCCTCGGGCTCCTCGTAGTCCTCGGGGAAGGTGTCCTCGCCGGTGCCGGGGCGCCCGTCGTCGTCGGGGCCACCGGTGCCGCCGGTGCCTCCTGTACTGCCGGTGCCGCCCGTGCCGCCGGTTTCACCGGTGCCGCCGGTTCCGCCCGTGCCGCTGGTCTCGCCCGTGCCGCTGGTTCCGCTCGTGCCTCCTGGACTGCCGGTTCCGCCCGTGCCGCCGGTTCCGCCGGTGTTTCCCGTGTTGCCCGTACCGCCTGTGGCGTCGCCGCCGGAGGTCCCCGTACCGCCCGTGACGGTCGACCCGGCGTCCGTACTTCCGGACGCGCTACCGGACGCCCCTTCGGACGCACCGCCGTCGACGCCCCCGTCGGCCCCTTGTGCCGAACCGCCCCCGCCCGCCCCCGTCCCGCCCGACGTGTCCCCCGCCTCCACCGAGCCGCTGCCGCCCGAGACCGGGCACGAGCTGCCGGTCAGCGAGCAGATCGCCGACTGGAGCCCCTCCGTGATCCGGCCGCCGAGGCCCCCCACCGTCAGCGCCGCGATCAGCGCGACGACGATCAGGACCAGGCCCAGGTACTCCAGCGCGGACTGCCCCCGGTCCCGGCGCCAGGTGATCATGTACGGGAGCGAGAACCTGGGCGGCTCCCCGCGCTCCCGGGGCGGCAGCAGGAACCACGCCCGGCTCCGCGCCCGGCTCAGCAGCACCAGGATCACGACGGGCAGCACCAGCTGTGTGAGCCCGTCCGGCGAACCGTCCGCCAGGTTGCCGAGGCCGCCGATGATCAGCCAGAGCTGGACGGCGACGATCCCCCACCGGACGCGCCGGCCGCCCGTACGCAGGTGCCGGGCGAGCAGCGCGCAGAGCACCCCGGGCGCGGAGGCGTAGAGCAGGATGCCGAGCACCTGGGCGCCCATGGCGTCGGCGGCGAGCGCGGAGCCGGAGAGGCCGATCGCGCCGAGGACCGTCGCGCCGAGCAGGACGAGGAGCAGCACCCGCACCACGGCGAGCGGGCCCGGGAGGTCACGCCGGGGGGCCGCGGCCGGAGCCGGACCGCCCGCTAGGGGTATGCCACCGACAGCAGACATACGTGCTCCGACCCCCGGTGCCCCTGAGTGACCTGACAACCGGTCACCCTAGGGTCGCGCCACCTCGGCCGTCGTGGGCCCCAGGACCCAACGCGGGGCCCACACGGGCGGGTTGTCCGTGCGGACGGACGACGAACCCGGCAGCCGGGCGCCCCTGGTGAAGGAGCGCCCGGCTGCCGGGTACGGAGCGGGGCTGTGCGTGCGTGCGTGCGTCTACACGCCTACACGTATGCGCGTCTCCCCATGCCTACGCGTCTATGTGTCTATGTGTCCGCGTCAGTCGGTGAGGTTCACCGAGCGGGCCGAGGAGGCGCCGATCTCGTCGGCGATCTCGGTCAGCACCGTCTGCGGGACGGTCTCGTCGACGGTGAGGACCACCAGGGCCTCGCCGCCCTCCGCTGCCCGCGAGACCTGCATGCCCGCGATGTTCAGACCGGCCTCGCCGAGGATCTTGCCGACCGCGCCGACCACACCGGGACGGTCCTGGTAGCGCAGGACGACCATGTGGTCGGCGAGCGCCAGGTCCACGTCGTGCTCGCCGATGGCCACGATCTTCTGGAGGTGCTTCGGGCCCGCCAGCGTGCCGGAGACCGCGACCTCCTCGCCGCTGGAGAGGGTGCCGCGCACGGTCACCACGTTGCGGTGGTCGGGCGACTCGGAGCTGGTGGTGAGGCGGACCTCGACCCCGCGCTCCTGGGCGAAGAGCGGGGCGTTGACGTAGGAGACGGTCTCGTCGACGACGTCCTCGAAGACGCCCTTGAGCGCCGAGAGCTCCAGCACCTTGACGTCGTGCTGGGTGATCTCGCCGTACACCTCGACGTCGAGCCGGGCCGCCACCTCGCCCGCGAGCGCGGTGAAGATCCGGCCGAGCTTCTCGGCGAGCGGCAGGCCGGGGCGTACGTCCTCGGCGATGACACCGCCCTGGACGTTGACCGCGTCCGGGACCAGCTCACCGGCGAGCGCGAGGCGGACGGACTTGGCGACCGCGATGCCCGCCTTCTCCTGGGCCTCGTCGGTGGAGGCGCCCAGGTGCGGGGTGCAGACGACCTGGTCGAACTGGAAGAGCGGGGAGTCCGTGCAGGGCTCCTTCGCGTACACGTCGAGGCCGGCGCCGGCGACGCGGCCCTCCTTGAGGGCCGAGTACAGCGCGTCCTCGTCCACGATGCCGCCCCGTGCGGCGTTGACGATGCGGACCGAGGGCTTCACCTTGTGCAGCGCCTCGTCCCCGATGAGACCGAGGGTCTCGGGGGTCTTGGGCAGGTGCACGGTGATGAAGTCGGCGACCTCCAGGAGCTCGTCCAGGCTGAGGAGCTTGACGCCCATCTGCGCGGCGCGGGCCGGCTGGACGTAGGGGTCGTAGGCGACGATCTTCATGCCGAAGGCCGACATGCGCTGCGCGACCAGGACGCCGATGCGGCCGAGGCCGACGACGCCGAGGACCTTCTCGCTGAGCTCGACCCCGGTGTACTTGGAGCGCTTCCACTCGGCGTTCTTCAGGGCGGTGTTGGCCTGCGGGATGTTGCGCGCGGTGGCGACCAGCAGACCGCAGGCCAGCTCGGCGGCGGTGACGATGTTGGAGGTCGGGGCGTTGACGACCATCACGCCGGCCTTGGTGGCCGAGGAGACGTCGACGTTGTCCAGACCGACGCCCGCGCGGGCGACGACCCGCAGCTTCTTCGCGGCGGCGATGGCCTCGGCGTCGACCTTCGTGGCGGAACGCACCAGGATGGCGTCGACGTCGGCGAGCGCGGGGAGAAGCTCGGCGCGGTCCGCGCCGTTGCAGTGCCGGATCTCGAAATCCGGACCCAGAGCGTCGACCGTGGCGGGCGACAGCTCTTCAGCGATGAGTACGACAGGTTTCGAGCTCACGTGAGTCCTCACAAGTCCAGTGCGGACGGCCGTCCCGACGGCCGCAGGCGGTTGGAGGGGCTAGCCGCGTGGTAGACGCACGACACTGTGGGCCCTGACGCGTACATGTGTTGAGAAGTGTAGTGGTGCGGAGGGCCGTCCACTGCGCCCCCGTGGAAGGATCACCCGCACGAGGGTGTCCGTGGTGTACATCCGTACGGGACCACCGCGTCCGCCACCGGCTCGCACCCGGTTTCCGCAGTGACACGGGGATGTGAGACGGAGATGTGCGACAGGTGGTGCGGGGCGGGGGCGGACCCGTGCGGGCCCGCCCCCGCCCCCGAGACCTACGCCTCTTCGTCGTTCACCCAGCTCATGAGCTTGCGCAGCTCACGGCCGGTGGTCTCCAGCAGGTGGTCGCCGTCGGCCTTCTTGTACTCGTTGTACTTGGGCAGACCGTTGTGGTACTCGGCCATCCAGGCCTTGGCGAAGGTGCCGTCCTGGATCTCGGCGAGGACCTTCTTCATCTCGGCCTTGGTGGCGTCGGTGATGATCCGCGGGCCGGTGACGTAGTCGCCCCACTCGGCGGTCTCCGAGATGGACCAGCGCATCTTCTCCAGGCCGCCCTCGTACATGAGGTCGACGATGAGCTTCAGCTCGTGCAGGCACTCGAAGTACGCGATCTCCGGCTGGTAGCCGGCCTCGGTCAGCGTCTCGAAACCGGCCTTGACCAGGGCGGCGGTGCCACCGCAGAGGACGGCCTGCTCACCGAAGAGGTCGGTCTCGGTCTCCTCGGTGAAGGTGGTCTTGATGACGCCGGCCCGCGTGCCGCCGATGCCCTTGGCGTACGACAGGGCCAGCTCCAGGCCCTTGCCCGAGGCGTCCTGCTCGACGGCCACGATGCAGGGAACGCCGCGGCCCTCCTCGTACTGGCGGCGGACCAGGTGGCCGGGGCCCTTCGGGGCGACCATGCAGACGTCGACGTTGGCCGGCGGCTTGATGAAGCCGAAGCGGATGTTCAGGCCGTGGCCGAAGAACAGCGCGTCGCCGTCCTTGAGGTTGTCCTTGACGGACTCCTCGTAGACCTGCGCCTGGATCGGGTCCGGGACGAGGATCATGATGACGTCGGCCTCGGCGGCGGCCTCGGCAGGGGTCACCACGCGCAGGCCCTGCTCCTCGGCCTTGGCCTTGGACTTCGAGCCCTCGTGCAGACCGACGCGGACGTCGACGCCGGAGTCACGGAGCGACAGCGCGTGGGCGTGGCCCTGGCTGCCGTAACCGAGAACCGCGACCTTGCGGCCCTGGATGATGGACAGGTCGGCATCGTCGTCGTAGAACAGCTCGGCCACTGGGTCTTCTCCTTGGTGTGCAGGTGTTGCGTCCCACCGTACGGCGGGGGCGTCGTGTACGTGATCGGGTCTCGCCATGCGAGCGGCGCGGCGGCGGCTCGCCTCGGGTCTCCCCGCCGGGGGTCAGGCCGAGCGGTCGAGGGCGCGCAGGGACCGGTCGGTGATCGAGCGCGAGCCTCGCCCTATGGCGATGGTGCCGGACTGGACGAGCTCCTTGATGCCGTACTGCTCCAGCATCTTGAGCATCGCCTCCAGCTTGTCGGCCCCTCCGGTCGCCTCGATCGTCACGGCCTCCGGGGAGACGTCGACGGTCTTGGCGCGGAACAGCTGGACGATCTCGACGATCTGGGAGCGGGTCTCGCTGTCGGCGCGGACCTTCACCAGGACGAGCTCCCGCTGGATCGCAGCGGTGGGCTCGAGTTCGACGATCTTCAGGACGTTGACCAGCTTGTTGAGCTGCTTGGTCACCTGCTCCAGGGGCAGGTCCTCGACATTCACGACGATGGTGATGCGGGAGATGTCGGGGTGCTCGGTGGTACCGACCGCGAGCGAGTCGATGTTGAAGCCGCGTCGGGAGAACAGGGCGGTGATCCGGGCGAGGACACCTGGCTTGTTCTCGACCAGGACGGAGAGCGTGTGCTTTTCGGACATGGAGTCGTATCTCTCTCTGTCTCTCAGTCGTCTTCGTTGTCGCCGAAGTCCGGGCGGACGCCGCGGGCGGCCTGGACCTCGTCGTTGGAGGTGCCGGCGGCGACCATCGGCCAGACCATGGCGTCCTCGTGGACGATGAAGTCGATCACGACGGGGCGGTCGTTGATGGAGTTGGCCTCTTCGATGGCCTTGTCCAGGTCGGCCGGGTCCTCGCAGCGGATCGCGTAGCAGCCCATGGCCTCGGACAGCTTGACGAAGTCCGGGACGCGGGTGCCCTTGGCGGGCAGGCCGTCCGTGTCCGTGCCGGAGTGCAGCACGGTGTTGGAGTAGCGCTGGTTGTAGAAGAGGGTCTGCCACTGGCGGACCATCCCCAGGGCGCCGTTGTTGATGACGGCGACCTTGATCGGGATGTTGTTGAGCGCGCAGGTGGTCAGTTCCTGGTTGGTCATCTGGAAGCAGCCGTCACCGTCGATCGCCCAGACGGTGCGGTCGGGGGCGCCGGCCTTGGCGCCCATCGCGGCCGGGACCGCGTAGCCCATCGTCCCGGCGCCGCCGCTGTTGAGCCAGGTGGCGGGCTGCTCGTAGTCGATGAAGTGGGCGGCCCACATCTGGTGCTGGCCGACGCCCGCCGTGAAGATCGTGCCCTCGGGGGCGAGCTTGCCGATGCGCTGGATGACCTGCTGCGGGGAGAGGCTGCCGTCCTCGGGCAGGTCGTAGCCGAGCGGGTAGGTGTCGCGCCAGCGGTTGAGGTCCTTCCACCAAGCGGTGTAGTCGCCGGTACGGCCCTCGGTGTGCTCGGCCTGGACGGCCTGGACCAGGTCGGCCAGGACCTCGCGGGCGTCGCCCACGATCGGGACGTCGGCCGTGCGGTTCTTGCTGATCTCGGCCGGGTCGATGTCGGCGTGGACGATCTTGGCGTACGGGGCGAAGCTGTCCAGCTTGCCGGTGACGCGGTCGTCGAAGCGGGCTCCGAGGGCGACGATCAGGTCGGCCTTCTGCAGCGCGGTGACGGCGGTGACCGCACCGTGCATGCCCGGCATTCCCACGTGCAGCGGGTGGCTGTCGGGGAAGGCGCCGAGCGCCATCAGGGTGGTGGTGACGGGCGCTCCGGTCAGCTCCGCGAGGACCTTCAGCTCGGCGGTGGCCCCGGCCTTGATGACGCCGCCGCCGACGTAGAGCACGGGGCGCTTGGCCTGGGTGATCAGCTTGGCGGCCTCGCGGATCTGCTTGGCGTGCGGCTTGGTGACGGGCCGGTAGCCGGGCAGGTCCTGGGTGGGCGGCCAGCTGAAGGTGGTCTGCGCCTGGAGGGCGTCCTTGGCGATGTCGACGAGGACCGGTCCGGGGCGGCCGGTGGAGGCGATGTGGAAGGCCTCGGCGATGGTGTGCGCGATGTCCTCGGCCTTGGTGACCAGGAAGTTGTGCTTGGTGATCGGCATCGTGATGCCGCAGATGTCGGCTTCCTGGAAGGCGTCGGTGCCGATCGCCTTGGAGGCGACCTGGCCGGTGATCGCGACCAGCGGCACGGAGTCCATGTGCGCGTCGGCGATCGGGGTGACCAGGTTGGTGGCGCCGGGGCCCGAGGTGACCATGCAGACGCCGACCTTGCCGGTGGCCTGTGCGTAGCCGGTGGCCGCGTGCCCCGCGCCCTGCTCGTGGCGGACCAGGATGTGGCGGACCCGGGTGGAGTCCATCAGCGGGTCGTAGGCGGGGAGGATGCAGCCGCCGGGGAGGCCGAATACCGTGTCGGCGCCGACTTCCTCGAGAGAGCGGATGAGGGACTGCGCGCCCGTGAGGTGCTCAACGGTGGCGGACGGCTGTCCGCCGGTACGGGCGCGCGGCTGCGGGTGGTGGGCCCCGGTGGCCTGCTCGGTCATCGGCATTCTCTTCTCGAAGCTGAAGGGTTTACGCGGGTGTTTTACAGCGTTTTGAGAGGTGTCAGGCAACAAAAAACCCCTCGTGCCGTGAGGCAAGCGAGGGGAGCGCGCCGGGTGCGGTCCGCAGAGTGTCGTGGAGTGACTCTGCTTCAGCCGACGCGCTTTCCAAGTACGAGAATTCGGGTGCGCATGGCATTGACCCTCTCTCCGGCACGCATGACGTGTCAAGTGGGTGGGACGGGCGTCTCAGTATGTGATCCGGTGAGCAGGGGGATCGAGCCGCCGGCCATCACCGTACGGGGGCCGGGGACGCCCGGTACGGGGAACTGGCCGCGGACCAGGGCGCGTCGCAGCCGGTACTCGTCGAGCGGGCCGGAGAAGGCCATCCCCTGGCCGTGGGTGCAGCCCATGGCGCGCAGCGCGAGCACCTGCTCGGGGACGTCGACCCCGTCGGCGACGGACTGGAGGCCCAGGTCGCAGGCGATCCGCAGCAGCCCGCTGGTGATCTTGTGGAGCCTGGCCGATTCGACCACCCCGTCCACCAGGTTCCGGTCGAGCTTCAGTACGTCGATGGGGAGGTGGCGCAGCGCGTTGACCGCGGCGAAGCCGCTGCCGAAGCCGTCGAGGGCGATCCGGACGCCGAGGCGGCGCAGGGCCACGAGGCGCCGCTCCAGCTCGTCGAAGGAGATCCGGGGGTCGCTGTCGGCGATCTCGATCATCAGCGCCCCCGAGGGCAGCCCGTGCCGGGTCAGCAGCGCCTCGATGGAGCCGAAGGGCAGGGCCTTGTCCAGCAGCCGGGTGGCGGAGAGCCGTACGGAGACGGCGACGGGGTGTCCGGCCCTGGCCCGGTCGGCGGCCTGCTTCACGGCCTCCTCCAGGAGCCAGCGGCCCAGCTCGGCGGTGCGGTCGTCGTCGCCGGTGACCCGGAGGAACTCGGCGGGGGTGAACAGGATGCCCTGGGCGGAGCGCCAGCGGGCCTGGGCGGCGACGGCGGCGACGGAGCCGCCGGCGAGGTGGACGACGGGCTGGTGCAGCAGGGCGAACTCGCCTTCGCGCAAGGCGGTGCGCAGCCGGGTGGCGAGCTCGGAGCGGCGTACGACGTCGGCCTGCATCTGGGGGGCGTACAGCTCGACCCGGTCCTTGCCGCCGGCCTTGGCGCGGTACATCGCGAGGTCCGCGTTGCGCATGAGGTCGGTGGGGGTGATGCCGGGCTCGGCGAAGGCGACGCCGATGGAGGCGGCCACCCGGACCTCGCTGGGGCCGATCCGGTAAGGCTGGGAGAGGGTGAGGCGGAGCCGGTCGGCGATCTCCTGGACCTGGTACTCCCGGGCGCTCTGGTCGCGGGTGCCGTCGCCCATGATGAGGGCGGCGAACTCGTCGCCGCCGAGCCGGGCCGCGGTGTCGCCGGCCCGGACGGACTCCTGGAGGCGGCGGGCGGCCTGGACGAGCAGCTCGTCGCCCGCCTGGTGGCCGATGGTGTCGTTGACGGCCTTGAAGCCGTCGAGGTCGATGAAGAGCACGGCGGTGCCCGGGTCGCCGGCCCGGCGGCCGGTGAGCGCCTGGCGGACCCGGGAGGTGAACAGGGCCCGGTTGGGCAGGTCGGTGAGCGGGTCGTGCTCGGCGTTGTGCTGCAACTGGGCCTGGAGCCTGACCCGTTCGGTGACGTCCCGGCTGTTGAGCAGGAGCCCGCCCTGGTGCCGGTTGACGGTGGACTCGGCGTGGAGCCAGTCGCCGGTGCCGGAGCGGAAGCGGCACTCGATGCGGGTGGTGGGCTCCTCGTGGGGCGGGGCGGCGAGGAAGCGCCGGACCTCGTGGACGACCCGGCCCAGGTCGTCGGGGTGGATGATCGAGGACAGCTCGGAGCCGACGAGATCCTCCGCGTCGCGCCCGTAGACCCCGGCGGCGGCGGGGCTGACGTAACGCAGGGTGCCGCTGGGGGCGGCGATCATGATGACGTCGCTGGAGCCCTGCACCAGGGAGCGGAAGTGGTTCTCCTTCTGGGCCAGTTCCTGGGTGAGGGAGATGTTGTCGAGGAGCATGATGCCCTGCCGGACGACCAGGGCGAGGACGACCGTGCAGCCGGTGAGGACGACGACCCGGTCCACCCGGCGGCCCTCGACCACGTTGTACAGGATGCCCAGGGTGCAGACGGCCGCGGCGAGATACGGGGTCAGCGCCGCCAGCGATCCGGCGATCGGGCGGCTCGTGGTGCGCGGCGGGTCCGGGCGGTCGGCTCCGGGCACCCGGCGCCGTACCCCCCAGGGGGCGTAGGCCAGGAGCAGCGAGCCGGCGAACCAGCCGGCGTCGAGCAACTGGCCCGAGTGGTAGGTGGAGCGCAGCAGCGGTGAGGTGAACACCGCGTCGCACAGGACGGTCAGCGCCAGGGCGGCGATGGCGGTGTTGACCGCGGAGCGGTTGGCCCCGGAGCGGCGGAAGTGCAGCGCGAGCACCATGGAGACGAGGACGATGTCGAGCAGCGGGTAGGCCAGCGAGAGCGCCGCCGGGCCCACACTGGCCTCCTGGACGCCCGCCAGGTGCGCGGCGTGCGCGAGGGCCAGGCTCCAGGCGAGGGTCAGCAGGGAGCCGCCGATCAGCCAGGCGTCCAGGGCCAGGCAGACCCAGCCGGCCCGGGTGACGGGGCGCTTGGCGAGGACGAGCAGCCCGACGATGGCGGGCGGCGCGAAGCAGAGGAAGAAGGCGTCAGCGGCCGACGGGGTGGGCACGGGGACGCCGAGCACCACCTCGTACCACCCCCAAACGGCGTTGCCGCAGGCCGCCATGGCCGAGGAGAGCGAGAACAGCAGCCAGGCGGGCCGCAGCCGCCCGGCGCTCACCCTGGCGTAGAGGAAGCAGGAGACGGCGGCGACCAGCGCCGCCGCGGCGAGGCCGAAGTCCCCCATGAAGCGGGCCAGTTGCGGTGAGCCCCAGCCGAGGGCCGCTCCCACGGAGTATCCGGCGCAGACGACGCCGAGCAGGATGCGGTACCGCAGCCCCGTGGAGCCCGCGGCGGTCCGCGGCGCGAGCCAGGTCCCCAGCACGCTCACCGGAGGGCTCCCCGTCCCGGACCCGGCCGCCGCCCCGAGGGGAATTCCGGCCACCTTCGGGCGCCGCGCCCGTGCCGCGCCGATGGCCGCCGCAGCCCGCTTCGGTGCCTGGGATCGTCTCTCCATGGCCAGCACATCGCCCGTCGCCCCCTCGCGTTCCGGTGCTCCCCCCGCGCCGCCCCTGCCACGGCGCGGCCCTCCGGTGCGGACGATACACCAGATTCGTCACTCAGGGCCATAGCTTCTCTACGCTCCGTGACGAAATGCGAGGTGGGCGGCGCTGTGTGCATGCTGAACGCACCTCCGGTGTGACCGCCCGGAGCCGTCAGCCGGTGGTGGCGACGACGTTCACCACCGGCTCCCCCGCGGCGAACCGGGTGAGCTGTGCGGCCAGCAGCCACTTGGCGCGCGGTTCGAACGCCGAGGTGCTGCCGCCCACATGAGGCGTGATCAAGACATTCGGAGCATGCCAGAGAGGATGGCCGGACGGCAGCGGTTCCGGGTCGGTGACGTCGAGCGCCGCGCGCAGCCGTCCGGATTCCAGTTCGGCCAACAGGGCCTTGGTGTCCACGACTCCGCCCCGCGCGACGTTGACGAGGAGGGCGCCGTCCGGCATCGCGGCGAGGAAGTCGGCGTCCACCAGCCCCTGCGTGGAGGCGTTGAGCGGGGTGGAGAGGACGACGACGTCCGCCTCGGGCAGCAGGGCCGGAAGGTCGTCGAGCGTGTGTACGGGACCGCGCTCGGTGGTCCGGGCGGAGCGCGCGACGCGCGCGACCCGCGCGCACTCGAAGGGCGCGAGCCGGTCCTCGATGGCGGAGCCGATGGAGCCGTACCCCACGATGAGGACGGACTTGTCGGCGAGCGCCGGGTAGAAGCCGGACCGCCACTCCTCCCTGTCCTGGCCGTGGACGAAGCCGGGGAAGCCGCGCAGGGAGGCCAGGATCAGCGCGAGCGTCAGTTCGGCGGTGGACGCCTCGTGCACCCCTTTGGCGTTGCAGAGGCGTACGCCGGCGTGCAGCAGCCCGAGCCCCGGCTCCACGTGGTCGATGCCCGCGGAGAGCGTCTGCACCACCTGGACGGCGCTCATCCCGCCCATCGGCCGGACGGCGATCTCGGGGCCCTTCATGTAGGGGACGACGTAGTACACGCAGTGCGCGGGGTCGCCGGGGTACTCCGGGCCCCCGTCCCAGTAGAGGTAGTCGAGGCCTTCGGGGAGTCCGTCGATCTCCTCGGCCGGAAAGGGCAGCCATACATCGGCACTCGTCGCGCCGGCAGTCGTCGCAGTCATGGTCAGGAGGCTATGCGACGAGTGTGCGAGCGCTCCAGGACGGCTGATCGAGGACGTCACCGGGCCAGAGGTTAGTTTGGGGTGCGGTACGACCCCGTGACTGCGGGAACGAAGAAGGGTTCGGGGAGTTGGAGCGCAGGACTATCGGGGCGTCGGGGTTCGCCGTGGGCGCGATCGGTCTGGGCTGTATGCCGATGAGCTGGGGTTACAGCGCATCGCAGCAGCTCGGTGACCGTTCGGTGCGTACGGTGCACGCGGCGCTCGACGCCGGTGTCCGGTTGCTCGACACCGCGGACATGTACGGGCCGTTCACCAATGAGCTGCTGGTGGGGCGCGCGCTGAAGGGGCGCCGGTCCGAGGCCTTCCTCTCCACCAAGTGCGGTCTCCTGGTGGGTGATCAGCACATCGTCGCCAACGGGCGCCCCGGTTACGTACGGCGGGCCTGCGACGCCTCGCTGCGGCGGCTCCAGACCGATGTGATCGACCTCTACCAGCTGCACCGGGCCGACCCCGAGGTGCCGGTGGAGGAGACCTGGGGGGCGATGGCGGAGCTGGTGACCGCGGGCAAGGTGCGTTCGCTGGGACTGTGCGCGGTGGGGGCGCGCGCGCCGCGCAGGTCCGGGTCGGGGACGCATGCCGGAACGATCCGGCAGTTGGAGCGGATCCAGCAGGTCTTCCCGGTCAGCGCCGTGGAGGCCGAGCTGTCGGTGTGGTCGCCGGAGGCGCTGGAGGAGCTGCTGCCGTGGTGTGCGGCGCGCGGGGTCGGGGTACTCGCGGCGATGCCGCTGGGCAGCGGCTATCTGACCGGGACGCTCAAGCCGGGGCAGGGGTTCGAGCCCGAGGACCTGCGGGCCCGGCACCCCCGGTTCACCGCCGAGATGATGGCGGCGAACCAGCCGGTCGTGGCCGGCCTGCGGCGGATCGCCCAGCGGCGCGGGGCGAGCGTGGCCCAGGTGGCGCTGGCGTGGGTGCTGCGGCAGGGGCCGCACGTGGTGGCGGTGCCGGGGACGAAGCGGGAGCGGTGGGCGGTGGAGAACGCGCGGGCCGCGGAGGTGGAGCTGGAGGAGGCGGAGCTGGCGGAGATCGCCGGGCTGCCCCCGGCGCGCGGGTCCTGGGACTGAGCGCGGGGGCGCGCATGGGCGTCCGTGGGCCGAGCGCCCGGCGGGAGATGGCAGGACAATGGGGCGCGCCGGGAACTTTGGGCGAGGCCGCGGTGTAGGAACAGTTGGTCAGGCAGCCTTCGAAAGGATCGGTTCAGTGCGCGGTGCTGTGTTCGGATCTGTTCAGTCCCCCTCGGTGCGCAGGGGGGTGGTGGCCGCGCTGGCGACGGCCTCACTGGTCCTGTCCGCCGCGTGCTCCACGGGCGGGGAGGAGGGCTCGTCCGGGACAGGCACCGCTTCGCCGACCGCGTCGCGAAGCTCCGACCCCTCCCCCTCGCCGAGCGCCTCGGCCGACCTGCCGCCCGCCAAGGGCTCGGCGAAGGTCGTCTCGACGCTGACCGAGGGGCTGAAGTCGCCCTGGGGGCTGGCCGCGCTGCCCGGCGGTGACCTGCTGGTCGCCTCGCGGGACGAGGGGACGATCCACCGGATCGACGGCGAGAGCGGGAAGCAGACGCTGCTGGGCTCGGTGCCCGGGGTCTCCCCCGCGGGCGAGGGCGGTCTGCTGGGGCTCGCGGTCCCCTCGACCTTCGGCACGGACGGGTGGGTGTACGCCTACTTCACCACCGCCTCCGACAACCGGATCGTCCGCATGAGTTACGACGAGAAGCGCCCGGAGGGCAAGCAGCTGGGGGCACCGGACACCATCCTGCGCTCCATCCCCAAGGGCAACGTCCACAACGGCGGGCGGATCGCGTTCGGCCCGGACAAGATGCTGTACGCGGGCACCGGCGAGACCGGGGACACCGGGCTCGCGCAGGACAAGGAGTCGCTGGCGGGCAAGATCCTGCGGATGACCCCGGACGGGAAGCCGGTGCACGGCAACCCGGAGGCGGACTCGGTGGTGTATTCGTACGGGCACCGCAATGTGCAGGGGCTCGCCTGGGACGCGCAGAAGCGGCTGTGGGCGGCCGAGTTCGGCCAGAACACCTGGGACGAGCTGAACCTGATCGAGCCCGGCGGCAACTACGGGTGGCCCGAGGTGGAGGGCGAGGGGGGCGAGGACGGGTTCATCGACCCGGTGGCCCAGTGGAAGACCTCCGAGGCCTCGCCCAGCGGTATCGCCTACGCTCAGGGCTCCATCTGGATGGCCGGGCTGCGCGGCGAGCGGCTCTGGCGTATCCCGCTCTCCGGTGACGCGGACGCGGAACCTTTGGCCGACCCCCAGTCGTTCCTGGATGAGAAGCACGGCCGGCTGCGCACCGTGATGAGCGCGGGCGGCGACCGGCTCTGGCTGGTCACCAGCAACACGGACGGCCGAGGCGAGCCGAAGCCGGGGGACGACAGGATCCTGCTGGTCGAAGTGGAGTAGGCGCACGTCCCCGGGCACCACGCGCACCATGTCGGAGGGAGCACGACCGTGTTCAATTTCTTCGAGGAACTCTTCGCCCCGGGGCGCAAGCACGGCGCCGCCGAGCAGAAGAGGCTGGAGCTGAGCCGGGTGGACGTCGCCGCCGGCGATCCGGGGCGCGGTCCGATAGACCTGACCTCCGGCAAGGTGACGGTCCGCGCATCCGGGGCACAAGCGGCCCCGGGCCGCGAGGAGGGGCACGCTCCGCCCCGGATGCGTACGGCGCCCCTGGAACAGGACGCCGTACTCGCCCCGCGCACCCGCCTGGTCACCGGGCCGGTGGGCGGTCGCGGTGCCCGGGGCGCCGGGCGCGACGGGGCGCCCGAGCGCTGAGGTCACGGGGCCGGGTAGAGGCGGAGGCGGTGGGCGAGGGCGGCCGCCTCGCCCCGGGTGGAGACGCCGAGTTTGGCCAGGATGTTGGAGACGTGCACGCTCGCGGTCTTCGGTGAGATGAACAGCTCCTCGGCGATCCGGCGGTTGGTGTGCCCGGCCGCGACCAGCCGGTGCACGTCCTGTTCGCGCGGGGTCAGCCCGAAGGACTCGGCCGCGGCGATCGTGGGGTCCGGGTGCGGCCCGGCCGTGATCACGCGGGCGTCCGGTGCGGCCGGGACCGCCGCCCTTGCCTCCCCGTCGGGGCCGGGCTCCTCCAGGGCGATGCGGGCGCGTGCCGCCAGCTGTTCGATCGCCTCGGCCAGGGGGCGGGCGCCGAGGCGGCGGGCCGACGTGTGGGCGCCGCGCAGCAGGGACATGGCGGCGGCCCGGTCGCCGGGGGCGGTCAGGAGCGCCTCGGCCCAGCGGTGGTGCGTCTGGGCCAGCTCGTAGGGGCGGGAGAGCGGGGCGAAGGCGGTCGCGGCGCGCGCCCAGTGCTCCGGGGTGTCGGTGCCCTCGGCGCGGGCCAGTTCGGCGTCGATGGCCAGTCCGTGGGCGACCCAGACGGGGACGAGCAGCGGCAGCTGTTTGACGTACCGGCGGATCAGGGCCAGCATCGCCGGGCGCCCCGGCTCGGTGGCGGGCAGCCCGCGGGCGTCGGCCTCGATCGCGGCGGCGGCCTGGAGCAGCGGCAGCGCGTACCGCTGGGTGCCGGGCGGGAAGCCCAGCTGGGCCACCGCCTCGAACGCCTCCCGCGCCTCGGCGGTCCGGCCCTGCCCCGCCGCCAGCAGCATGGCATGGCGGACCGGGGTGATCCGGTGCTGGTGCTGCGGGTTGCGCAGCCCGAAGTGCTTGCGGGCGAGGGTGAGTTGCCGCTCCGCCTCGGCCTGCTCCCCGCGGGCCACGGCCAGTTCCGCGCGGTGCACCGCGGCCATGGCCCTGGTCCTGGGGGTGAGGGCCAGTCGCTCCGCACTGGCCGCGGCGGCCTCGCTCCGCGCCCAGCGGCCGAGCGAGAAGTAGGACTGCGCCTGGTTGGCGTACACCCAGGCGCCGGAGTCCGCCAGGCCGTGGGTGTGGCAGACCTCGATGCCGTGGTCGGCGGCGGCCACCGCCTCCAGCGAGCGGCCCATCGCTTCGAGGGAGGAGGGCAGGTTGATGCTGGCCCGGCCGACCAGGTGGACGAGCTTGCGTTCGTCGGCGCGGTCCCGGACCGCGTACATCTCGGCGAGCCCGTCCTCGACGCCGCCCGCGTCGGCGACGAGCCAGCCCCGGGTGAGGCGGGCGTGCAGCTCGATGTACTCGTCGCCGACGAGCCGGGCGTACTCCACCGCCCGGTCGCTGTCGGCCAGTGCCTGCGGGCCCGGCTCGTGCAGCGCCCGCCAACTGGCCACGTGGGTCAGGACGTCGGCGTGCACGGGGGACGGCGGCAGTCCGCGGACCAGCTTCTGCGCGGTGGCCAGCTCCTCCCAGCCGTCGCCCCGGTCGAGCCCCTGCATCAGCCGTGAGCGCTGTACCCAGAACCAGGCGGCCCGCAGCGGGTCGCCCTCGGTCTCCAGGGTCCGCAGGGCCTTCTTGGAGATGGCCAGGGCGCGTTGGCGGTCACCGCCGAAGCGGGCGGCGACGGTGGCCTCGGCCAGCACGTCGAGAAAGCGCAGCGGGGTGGTGGCCGGGTCGTCGCCCGAGGCCGGGTAGACCTCCGCGAAGTCCAGGGGGCGCAGGGTGTTCCGTACCGCCTCGGGCGCCTCCTCCCAGAGCTCCATCGCCCGTTCGAGGAGGCGCAGTTGCTCGGCGTAGGCGTAGCGGCGCCGGGCCTCCACGGCGGCCTGGAGCACCACGGGCAGCGCCTTGGCCGCGTCGTGGGCGGCGTACCAGTAACTGGCCAGGCGGGTGGTGCGTTCGTCCTCCCGGACCAGGGACGGGTCGGCCTCCAGGGCTTCGGCGTACCGGCGGTTGACGCGGGTGCGCTCGCCGGGGAGCAGGTCGTCGCTGACGGCCTCGCGGACCAGGGAGTGGCGGAAGCGGTAGCCGTCGCTGTCGGGGGCGGGTTGCAGCAGGTTGGCGCCGACGGCGGCGCGCAGCGCCTCGTCGAGGTCGTCCTCGCCGAGCCCGGCGACGGCTGCCAGCAGTTCGTGCTCGACGAAGGAGCCGCCCTCGGCGACGATCCGGGCGAGCCGCTGGGCGTGGTCCGGGAGCGCCTCGACCCGTACGAGCAGGAGGTCGCGCAGGGACTCGGAGAGGTAGGAGCTGTCGCCGCAGCACTCCATGGAGCGGGCCAGCTCCTCGACGAAGAAGGCGTTGCCGTCGGAGCGGTCGAAGATCTCGTCGACCACACCGGCCCCGGGCTCCCCGGCGAGGATGGAGGTGAGCTGGCGGCCGACCTCGGCGTGGCTGAACCGGCCGAGTTCGATCCGGGTCACCGTGCGCAGCCGGTCCAGCTCCGCCAGGAGCGGGCGCAGGGGGTGGCGGCGGTGGATGTCGTCGGCGCGGTAGGTCCCGACGACCATGAGGCGGCCGCTGCGCAGGGTGCGGAAGAGGTAGGCGAGCAGGTGCCGGGTGGAGGCGTCCGCCCAGTGCAGGTCCTCCAGGACGAGGACGACCGTGCGGTCGGCGGAGACCCGCTCCAGGAGCCGGACGGTGAGCTCGAAGAGGCGGGCGGTGCTGTGCTCGTCGTTGGCGTCGCGGTGGGCCTCGCCCAGCTCGGGCAGGAGCCGGGCCAGCTCGCCCTCGTGGCCGGCGCCGGCGGCGGCCATCTCCTCGGGCAGGGTGCGCAGCAGGGCCCGCAGGGCGGCGGGGAAGGGGGCGTACGGCAGCCCTTCGGCACCGATCTCCACACAGCCGCCGACGGCCACCGCCGCATCGCGGCGGACCGCCCGGCCGAGGAACTCCTCGACCAGCCGGGTCTTTCCGACGCCCGCCTCGCCGCCGATCAGCAGCGCCTGCGGTTCGCCCGCTCCGGCGCGGGCGAGGGCTTTGGTGAGTCTGGCGAGTTCCGCGGCGCGTCCGACGAACTGGGGGCTGACTGGCCTGGTCTCCACGGTGTGGAGCATCGCATACGGGACGACGAGGGCGGCAGCGTCCTCCCCTCTGGTGATCATGGTCCCGAGCTGCTCCGGCCCCGCCGGGGCGGGACCGGAGTGCGGTGCGGTGGGTGCCGCGAGGCCGGGGGGCGCCTGGGCGGGTCCCGGGGGCGGGGCCACCGTCAGGCGGCGTGGACGAAGTGGAGGTCCTGGCTCACCCGCTCTCCGGGGTCTCCGCGCCCGGTACGGCGGGCGGCCCGGCGGGCGAGGCGGGCCGCGCGGACCTCGCGCGCGGCGTCGGCCCTGCGGATCAGCTCGTCGGAGGTGATGCGGTACAGCTCGTACTCGTACATGGGGTGCTCTCCCTGGTGCCGGTCACGACAGCGGCGGGAAGCCGGTCGGCCGGGCGGCCGGGGCTCTGATTCCGCCGTGCCTCCACTGTCGTGGGCCAGGGGGTGCGGCCACATCGGGCGAGTGCCGCATCTTCGCCGGGCGGGGGGCCTTAGGCGCGGGCGCCGGATGCCTTAGCGCCCCGCGCGCCGGGGGCTCAGCGCCCGGTGCGGGCCCGCCACTCCGGGGCCAGCACGGACCAGATCTCGGAGTCGTGGCGTACGCCCCGGTAGAGGTAGTTCTGGCGCAGCACCCCGTCGCGGGTCATGCCGAGCCGCTCGGCCACCGCGATCGAACGGGTGTTGGCGGCGGAGGCGTCCCACTCCACGCGGTGCATGCCCCGCTCGTACACCGCCCAGTCGATCAGGCGCTCGGCGGCACGGGTGATCAGGCCGCGGCCCTGGGCGGCGGGTTCCAGCCAGACGCCGAGCTCGCAGTTGCCCGACTGCGCGTCGAAGATCCGGAACAGGACACCGCCGACGAGGGTCCCCTCCAGCCAGATGCCGTAGAGCCGTCCGGTGTCGGCCGCCTGCTTGTCCGCGTACCGCTGGAGCAGGGCGCGCGCCGAGTCCAGGTCGGTGGCGGCGGAGGCGAACGGGATCCACGGGTCGACCAGCTCCCGGGCCCGGTCCATGTGGGTGAGGAACTCCTCGGCCTGCCAGACCTCCAGCGGTCGCAGCTCCGCCCGGTCGTCACCCAGGGATATGGCGAACATCGTGCTCCTCCTTTGCCGACGCGACACCCTCCTTGGTGACGCGCGCCCCCGGGATCCTCGCATGATCCACCGTGCAGTCGGGCGGCTCGATGCTGATCCGGGGCAGCCGGCGGTCCAGCCAGCCGGGCAGCCACCAGTTGGCGCCGCCGAGCATGTGCATCAGGGCCGGCACCAGCAGGGTGCGCAGGACGAAGGCGTCCAGGGCGACGGCGGTGGCGAGCGCGATGCCGAACATGGCGATCACCCGGTCGCCGCTGAGCACGAAGGCGAGGAAGACGGAGATCATGATCACGGCGGCGGAGTTGATCACCCGGCCGGTCTCGGCGAGGCCGACCCGGACCGAGCGCCGGTTGTCGCCGGTCTCCAGCCACTCCTCGTACATCCGGCCGACCAGGAAGACCTGGTAGTCCATGGAGAGGCCGAAGAGGACCGAGACCATGATCACGGGGAGGAAGGGCTCGATGGGCCCGGCGCTGCCGAGGCCGAGCAGCTCGCTCCCCCAGCCCCACTGGAAGACGGCGACGACGACGCCGAAGGAGGAGGCCACGGCGGCCACGTTCATCACGGCGGCCTTGACGGGGATGCCGATGGAGCGGAAGGCGAGCAGGAGGAGCAGGCAGCCGAGGCCGATCACGACCCCGACGAAGAGGGGCAGCTTGCCGACGATGATCTCGGCGAAGTCGTCGTAGCTCGCCGTCACCCCGCCGACGTACGTCTCCAGCGAGGTCGTGTCCTGGACCGGCGGCAGCACGTCCTCGCGGATGCGGTCGACCAGCTCGCTGGTCTCCTGCGACTGGGGCGCCGAGTCGGGGATGACGGTGAGGAAGGCGGTGTCGCCCCCGCTGTTGTACGTGAGCGGGCTGACCGAGGAGACGCCTTCGGTGGTACGCAGCTTCTCGGGCAGCGAGTCCAGGGCGAGCCGGTCGTCCGCGCCGTCGAGCTGGGCGGCGATGGTGAGGGGGCCGTTGACGCCGGGGCCGAAGCCGTCGGCGAGCAGGTCGTAGGCCTGCCGGGTGGTGGCGGTGGCCGGATTGTTGCCCTGGTCGGAGGTGCCGAGGTGGAGGCCGAGGGCGGGCAGGGCCAGGACGGCCATGACCACGGCCGCGATCCCGCCGAGCAGCTTGGGGTGGTGCTCGACGAAGGCGGACCAGCGGGCGGCGAAGCCGGTGGGCAGTTCGGGCCGCGGGCCGCGCTCGGCGAGCTGCCGGCGCTCGCGGCGGCTGAGCGCCCGCGTCCCGATCCTCGAGAGCAGGGCGGGCAGCAGGGTGACGGAGGCGGCCACGGTCAGGACGACGGTGAGCGAGGCGGCGATGGCGACGCCGTTGAGGAAGCTGAGCCGCAGGATCAGCATGCCGAGCAGCGCGATGCAGACGGTGGCCCCGGCGAAGACGACCGCGCGGCCGGTGGTCGTGACCGCGTTCTGGGCCGCTTCGTCGACGGACATCCCGCGCCGCAGTCCTCTGCGGTGCCGGGTGACGATGAACAGGGCGTAGTCGATGCCGACGCCGAGCCCGATGAGCATGCCGAGCATCGGGGCGAAGTCGGCCACGGTCATCACATGGCCGAGCAGCACGATGCCCGCGTAGGCGGTGCCGACGGAGACCAGGGCGGTGGCGATGGGCAGCAGGCTGGCGGCGAGCGAGCCGAAGGCGAGGAAGAGGACCACGGCCGCGACGACCACGCCGACCGCCTCGGCGATGTGGGCGGAGGGCGCCTCGGTGAGGGCGACGGCGGTGCCGCCCAGTTCGACCTGGAGCCCGTCCGCCTCGGCGGCCTTCGCGGTGTCGACGAGGGCCTGGGCCTGGGAGGCGGGGATCTCGTCGGCGGGGCGGTCGAAGGTGACCGTGGCGTAGGCGGTGCGGCCGTCCTCGCTGATCTGGCCGGTGCCGGCCGCGCCGTAGGGGCCGGTGACGCCGCCGACGCCGGGCAGGGCGTCGATCGCGTGCAGGGTGCGGGTCATCGTCTGTTCGACGTCGGCGGCCCGGACCGTGGAGCCGGTGGTGTGCCAGACGACGGTGTCGGTGTCGCCGCCGAGGTGGGTGAAGCCGCGCGAGAGGAGCTCGGTGGCCCGGCCGGACTCCGTACCGGGCACCTCGTAGTCGTTGGAGTACGCGGAACCCGCGAACCCGGCCGCGGCGGCCGTACCGCCGAGGGCGGCGAGCCAGAAGAGGACGGTGAGCAGGCGGTGCCTGATGCACCAGCGGGCGATGGCTGCCAACGGACGGGCTCCCTGCGGGTTCGTGGACCTTTACCCGCAGATGGATCGATCTGCCCGCAAACGTCACCTGACCTGAGACCGTCACTCTGTCAGCAGAAAAAGATCCTTTGTCCGGTTCGTGGCCATGGTCACATGGCTTGATCTGACCCCTACATGGGACAGGGACAGGGGCCGTGGCTGCGGGCGCCTCAGCCGGAGACGCTCGCCCGGCCGTTCTCGATGTGCCCCATGAGCCGCCGCCGGAAGCCGTCCTCCCCGTCGGCCGTGACGGCGAGGTCGTACCAGCCGTGGGCGTCGGCCGCCGAGTGCACGACCGTACGGCTGCGGCCCGGCTTGACGGTGACGCGGCGGGTCCAGTCCCGCAGGTCGTCCTCGTCGACGTAGCCGAGCGGCCGGACGAGGAAGGTCAGGTTCCGGCGGCCGGTGTTGCGCAGGGTGAGGTGGAGGTCGCGGTCGCGGGTGTCGAGGCGGGTGGTGACCTCGGCGCCGCCCTGGGCCGGTCCGGCGAACTCGCGCCGGAAGCCGTTCGGCCCGGTGACCGTGAAGCGGTACGCCCCACCCGTCAGCGGCACGGTCCAGTGCGCCGAGCCCCGGACGTCCTTGTGCTGCGGGGCCGCGAACTCACCGGCGTACGGATAGAGCGTGAAGTGCGCCGAGGACCGGCCGCTGTTGCCGAGCTCCACCCGCAGCCCGCCGCCCACCGTCCTGACCTGGGCGTCCAGCTGGTACGGCAGCGGGCGCGCCGGGCGTACGCCGGGCTCCTGCTCGGGGAGGTGCTGGATCGAGGGGGGCCTGGGCTGCCAGCGGCCGCTGAGCGGCGGGATCGCCCCGGGCCGTTGGAGGGCGGGCTTGCGCCGGGGGCGGGTGAAGTCGAAGGCGGAGGTGAGGTCGCCGGTGACGCGGCGCCGCCAGTCGCTGATGTTGGGCTCCTTGACGCCGCTCCAGCGCTCCAGGAAGCGGATGACGGAGGTGTGGTCGAAGACCTCGGAGCAGACGTACCCGCCGACGGTCCACGGCGAGACGACGAGCAGCGGCACCCGGATGCCGAGGCCGGTCGGGCGGCCCTCCCACTGCTCGTCGGTCACCTCGGGGGGCGCGACGGGCGGCGGTACGTGGTCGAAGAAGCCATCGTTCTCGTCGTAGTTGATCAGGACGGCGGTGTGGCGCCACACGTCCGGATGGTTGCCCAGGGCGTCCAGGATCTTGTAGACGACGGTGGCGCTGTGCACCGGCGAGGAGACGCTCGGGTGCTCGGAGTCGATCGCCGAGGGCACCAGGTAGGAGACCTCCGGCAGCGTCCCGGCCGCCACGTCCTTGGCGAACTCGTCCGCCAGCGTGCCCGTGGGTACCCGGCGCAGCCCCCGCTCGAACAGGCTGCGCTCGCGCTTCGTGAGCGTGGCCACGCCCTCCTCCAGCAGCCCGAGGAGGCGGGTGCGCTCGGTCGCGGACGCGCCGCGGACCTTGGCGTGGAACGCCTCCATGTACGTAAGGCCGCCGGTCCGGGCGAGCGCCTTGCGGGCGATGGCCTTGAAGGTGGCGTAGAACTCGATCTGGTTGTCGGTGAAGTTCTCCCACTCCGTGTACGTCCGCCAGCTGTGCCCGGCCTCCTCCAGCCGCTCGGCGTAGGTGGACCAGTCGTAGCCGGGGTGGCTGCCCTCGCTGTACGCGTCGTTGCCGACGGCCCGCTTCCCGTTCGGCTCGAAGCCGGTCCTCCCGCTCCACAGGTGGTTGCGGTTGGGGCTGGTGGAGGTGTGGATCGAGGAGTGGTAGGCGTCGCAGACGGTGAAGGTGTCGGCCAGCTCGTAGTGGAGCGGGATGTCACGGCGGTCGTAGTACGCCATGGTGGCCGCGGTCTTCGCGCCGATCCAGCCGTTCATCCAGCCGCCGCCCCAGGCCTGCGCGCCGCCGTTCCAGGAGTGGTCGAGGGCGCCGATGTACTGGAGGTCCTTCTTCTGCTCCTCGGCCGCTCCGCGCACCGGGAAGGGCAGCACGGTGGTGCCGGAGGCGCCGGGCTGCTCGAAGACGCTCCCGCCGGTGGGCAGCTCGATGGCGTTGCGGTCGCCGAAGCCGCGTACGCCGCGCAGGGTGCCGAAGTAGTGGTCGAAGGAGCGGTTCTCCTGCATGAGGATCACCACGTGCTTGATGGCCCCCAGCCCACCGGACCCCGCGTGGGCGGGCTGCGCGGCGATGGCTGCCTGGAGCGACGGCGGCAGGAACGATCCGGCCGCAGCGGCGCCGAGCGCGCCCCCGCCGAGGGCGAAGAGCCGCCGCCGTGACATGTCCGTGGTCAAAAGAGCCTCCCTTTCTCGGTGGTTACAGCCGGGAAGCTAGTTGGGCCAGGTGGCCCCGGGAAGGACTGCGTCCGGCCCGGTGGTGAACGTCCGGCCGGCCGGACCCGGAGGTCCGGCCGGGACGCACGGCCCCCGCCCACACCCCGGTGAGGTGCCCTCTCCCAACCGGTGGCACGCCTCTCAGGCCCCGATGAGGTGCAGCGATCCCCACAGCGCGAGCGTCGACGCGACGAGCGTCGCCGGTACGGTCGCGAGTCCCAGCCGGGTGAACAGGCCCAGCTCGGGGGCGTCCCCGTGGGCGTGCAGGATGCGGCGCCACAGGAGCGTGGCGAGGGAGCCGACGTAGGTGAGGTTGGGGCCGATGTTCACCCCGATCAGGGCAGCGAGCAGCGGTCCGGGGCCGGCCGCCGCGACGATCGGGAGCAGGGCGAGGATCGCGGGCAGGTTGTTGATCAGGTTGGCCAGCAGCGCCGCGACCACGGCGACGCCCAGGAGCGCGGGGAGCGTGTCGCCCTCGGGCAGCAGGGCGGCGATCCCGGAGCCGAGGCCGTTGTCGACGACGGCCTTGACGACGACGCCGAGCGCGAGGACGAAGAGGCAGAAGAGCGGGTTGGCCGAGCGGACGACGGCGGCCGGTGTGGTCTCCCGCCTGGCCAGCGCCCGTACGGCCAGCACCGCCGCCCCCGCCAGCGCAGCCCACAGCGGTTCCGCGCCCGCGAACGAGGTGACGACGAACCCGGCCAGGGTCAGCCCCAGCACGACGAGCGTGAAGACGGGCAGGGGCGTGCGCCCTGCCTCCGGGTCCGGCGCGTGCGCCCCGGCCGCCAGGTCGGCCCGGAAGGCGCGGCGGAACACCGCGTACTCGACGGCGATCGCGGCCAGCCACGGCAGCGCCATCAGCGCGGCGAACCGGGTGAAGGAGAGGCCGCTCGCGGTGAACGCCAGGAGGTTGGTGAGGTTGGAGACGGGGAGCAGGAGGGAGGCGGAGTTGGCGAGGTGCGCGCAGGCGTAGACGTACGGGCGTGGCCGCGCGCCGACCCGGGCCGCCGTGGCGAGGACGACCGGGGTGAGCAGGACGACGGTGGCGTCCAGGCTGAGGACGGCGGTGACGAGGGCGGCGACGGCGAAGACCCCGCCGAGCAGGGGGCGGGTCCGGCCCCGGCAGGCGCGGGCCACCAGGTCCCCGGCGGCACGGAAGAGCCCTTCGTCGGCGCAGAGCCGGGCCAGTACCAGGATCGCGGCGAGGAACCCGACGACCGGGAGCAGCTCGCCGACCTGGTCCCGGGCCTCGGGCCAGGACACCGCCCCCACGGCCACCACGAGGACGGCGGCGGGCACGGCGACGGTCGCCTCCGGCAGGCCCCGGGGGCGCAGGACGGCGAAGGCGAGGACGCCCAGGAGGAGGGCGAAGGAGACAACCTCGGCGGTGACGGTGTTCAGGGGGTTCTCCGGACCGGTGAGGGGGCGGCGCGCCCGTACCGCTACGGGTGCACCGCCCCCTCAGGGTGACGATCGGTGGGTCAGCCCTCGACGCCGAGCTTCTCCAGGATCAGCTCGCGCACGCGCGCCGCGTCCGCCTGGCCCCGGGTGGCCTTCATGACCGCGCCGACGAGCGCGCCCGCCGCCGCGACCTTGCCGCCGCGGATCTTGTCCGCGATGGCCGCGTTGCCCGCGATGGCCTCGTCCACGGCCGTGGACAGCGCGCCCTCGTCCGAGACGACCTTCAGGCCGCGCTTCTCGACGACGGTGTCCGGGTCGCCCTCGCCCGCGAGGACGCCCTCGATGACCTGGCGGGCCAGCTTGTCGTTGAGGTCGCCCGCGGCGACGAGCGCGGCCACCCGGGCGACCTGCGCCGGGGTGATCGGCAGCTCGTCCAGGGCGCGGCCGGTCTCGTTGGCGTTACGGGCCAGCTCGCCCATCCACCACTTGCGGGCCTGGTCCGAGGGGGCGCCCTCCTCGGTCGTGGCGACGATCAGGTCGACCGCGCCCGCGTTGAGGATGGACTGCATGTCGTGCTCGCCCACGCCCCACTCCTCCTTGAGCCGGGCGCGCCGCAGCCGGGGCAGCTCGGGGAGGCCCTTGCGGAGCTCCTCGACCCAGTCGCGGGCGGGTGCCACGGGCACCAGGTCCGGCTCGGGGAAGTAGCGGTAGTCCTCGGCGTTGTCCTTGATGCGGCCGGCCGTGGTGGAGCCGTCCTCCTCGTGGAAGTGCCGGGTCTCCTGCACGATCGTGCCGCCCGAGGACAGTACGGCGGCGTGTCGCTGCACCTCGTAGCGCGCGGCCCGCTCGACGGAGCGCAGCGAGTTCACGTTCTTCGTCTCGGAGCGCGTACCGAACTTCTCGGCGCCGTTGGGGCGCAGCGACAGGTTGACGTCGCAGCGCATCTGGCCCATCTCCATGCGCGCTTCGGAGACCCCGAGGGCCTTGATCAGCTCGCGGAGCTCGGCCACGTACGCCTTGGCGACCTCGGGGGCGCGGGCGCCGGCTCCCTCGATCGGCTTGGTGACGATCTCGATGAGCGGGATGCCGGCCCGGTTGTAGTCGAGCAGGGAGTGGGACGCGCCGTGGATACGGCCGGTGGCGCCGCCGACGTGCGTCGACTTGCCGGTGTCCTCCTCCATGTGGGCGCGCTCGATCTCCACGCGGAAGATCTCGCCGTCCTCCAGCTGGACGTCCAGATAGCCGTCGAAGGCGATCGGCTCGTCGTACTGGGAGGTCTGGAAGTTCTTCGGCATGTCCGGATAGAAGTAGTTCTTCCGGGCGAAGCGGCACCACTCGGCGATCTCGCAGTTGAGCGCGAGACCGATCTTGATGGCCGACTCCACGCCGATCTCGTTGACGACCGGCAGCGCGCCGGGCAGTCCGAGACAGACCGGACAGGTCTGGGAGTTGGCGCCCTGCTTCAGCTCCGTGGAGCAGCCGCAGAACATCTTGGTCTTCGTGCCGAGTTCGACATGGACCTCCAGGCCCATGACGGGGTCGTAGGACGCGAGCGCGTCCTCGTACGACACCAGGTCGGTGACAGTCACGGTGAAACTTTCCCTCTCAGCCCAGCAGGACGTCGTCGTCGCCCAGACGCTTCAGTTCGCGATAGAGGATCGCGAGTCCGGTGACGACGGCGGCCGCGGAGACCGCCGCGTCGATGAGGCGCAGCACGTCGTTGTCCTGGCGGGCGAGCTTCGCCTGCTTGGCGATGCTGATCGCGCCGAACGCGGTACTGCCGAGCGAGACGTACAGCCCGGTCTTGGACTTCTTGAAGTTACTGGCCTTCTTTGCCATGGCGGTCACAGCGACGGAGCCTCCTCAAGCAGCGGGTGCCCCCACTTTTCCACGAAAGCGGCCTCGACGGCCGCTCCGACCTTGTAGAGCCGGTCGTCCTTCATGGCGGGGGCGATGATCTGCAATCCGACCGGCAGACCGTCCTCCGGGGCCAGGCCGCAGGGGAGCGACATGGCGGAGTTGCCTGCCAGGTTGGTGGGGATGGTGCACAGGTCCGCGAGGTACATCGCCATCGGGTCGTCGGCGCGCTCGCCGATCGGGAAGGCGGTGGTCGGCGTCGTCGGGGAGACGATCACGTCGACCTGCTCGAAGGCCTTCTCGAAGTCCTGGGTGATGAGGGTGCGGACCTTCTGGGCCGAGCCGTAGTACGCGTCGTAGTAGCCGGAGCTGAGCGCGTACGTCCCCAGGATGATGCGGCGCTTGACCTCGTCGCCGAAGCCGGCCTCGCGGGTCAGCGCGGTGACCTCCTCGGCCGACTTCGTGCCGTCGTCGCCGACCCGCAGGCCGTAGCGCATGGCGTCGAAGCGGGCCAGGTTGGAGGAGCACTCGGAGGGCGCGATCAGGTAGTACGCGGAGAGCGCCAGGTCGAAGGAGGGGCAGTCCAGCTCGACGACGGTGGCGCCGAGCGACTTCAGCAGCTCGACCGACTCGTCGAACCGCTGGAGGACGCCGGCCTGGTAGCCCTCGCCGCGGAACTGCTTGACGACGCCGACGCGCATGCCCTGTACGGAGCCGTTGCGGGCGGCCTCGACGACCGGCGGGACCGGGGCGTCGATGGAGGTCGAGTCCAGCGGGTCGTGCCCGGCGATGGCCTCGTGGAGCAGCGCCGCGTCCAGGACCGTACGGGCGCAGGGCCCGCCCTGGTCCAGGGAGGACGAGAAGGCGACCATGCCGTAGCGCGAGACGCCGCCGTAGGTGGGCTTGACGCCGACCGTGCCGGTGACGGCGGCGGGCTGGCGGATCGAGCCGCCGGTGTCCGTGCCGATGGCGAGCGGGGCCTCGTAGGAGGCGAGGGCGGCGGAGGAGCCGCCGCCGGAGCCGCCGGGGATGCGGGTGAGGTCCCACGGGTTGCCGGTGGGGCCGTAGGCGCTGTTCTCGGTGGAGGACCCCATGGCGAACTCGTCCATGTTGGTCTTGCCGAGGATGACGACGTCGGCGGCGCGCAGCTTCCGCGTCAGCGTGGCGTCGTACGGCGGGACCCAGCCCTCGAGGATCTTGGAACCGACGGTGGTCGGCATGTCCTTGGTGGTGAAGATGTCCTTCAGCGCGAGCGGGACACCGGCCAGCGGGCCGAGCTTCTCGCCCGCCTCCCGCTTCGCGTCCACGGCACGGGCCTGGGCGAGCGCGCCCTCGCGGTCGATGTGCAGGAAGGCGTGGACCTTCTCGTCGACCGCGTCGATCCGGGCCAGGTGGGCCTCGGTGACCTCGACGGCCGTGAGTTCGCCGGAGGCGATCCTCGCGGCGATCTCGGCCGCGGTGAGCTTGATGATGGAGCTGTTGTCCGTCATGGCGGTTAGTCCTCCCCCAGGATCTGCGGCACCTTGAAACGCTGCTGCTCCTGGGCCGGGGCGCCGGAGAGCGCCTGCGCGGGGGTGAGCGACGGACGGACCTCGTCCGCGCGCATGACGTTGGTCAGCGGCAGCGGGTGGGAGGTCGGCGGTACGTCTTGGTCGGCGACCTCGGAGACGCGGGCGACCGCGCCGATGATGTCGTCGAGCTGACCGGCGAAGTGATCGAGCTCTTCGCCCTTCAGCTCCAGACGCGCCAGCCGGGCGAGGTGGGCGACCTCCTCGCGCGTGATGCCAGGCATGCAGCGATCCTCAGGGGTTGGTGTGTGGTTTTGGCTGGGGGTCGGTGGCACATTTCCACCGTCCGTCCGAAGGACGGGCCGCGCGGCGTCCGGTGCGTGCGATCGCAAGGCGCCGGAGCGCCCTCGTGGCGGGGCCACGTGGGCGATTCGGCAACGCGGCGAGCGTGCGTGCCAGGCGTCGGGCGGCAGGTGGAAATGTGCCACCGACCCCCAATCCTATGGGGTCCGCCGGGGGCGGGTGCCCCGCCCCGATGGGCCCACCCTTTTCGGGACGCGGTGGGCGGTCACGGTGCCTGGCCGTGACCCGTTTCGGCAGGGGGCCGTGACCCGTTTCCGTACGGGCCGCCAGCCGTTTCCGTACGGGGCCGGGCCCGTGCCTCAGGTCGTCGCCGGGCCCGAGACCGTACGCCCCTGGGTCGGGTGCGGGTGCTGGTGCTGGTGCTGGTGCTGGTGCTGCTCGGTGTCCGGCTTCCCGTTCGCCGCGGCGGCCGCCGCCTGGGCCTTCAGGTCCGCGGGCCGCCGCCAGCCGTGCTCGCCGCGCGCCCGCAGCCAGGCCGTCGTCTCCTGGGGCGGCATCGCGGCCGCCACCAGCCAGCCCTGCACCGCGTCGCACCGCAGGTCCCGCAGCCGCTCCCAGGTCTCGTCGTCCTCGACGCCCTCGGCGACGACGACCAGGCCGAGCGAGTGGGCCAGGTCGATCGTGCAGCGGACGATCTCCCCGTCCTCGTGGTCCAGGGCGAGGCGGGCCACGAAGGACCGGTCGATCTTCAGCTCGCTCACGGGCAGCCTGCGCAGATGTACGAGGGAGGAGTACCCCGTACCGAAGTCGTCCAGGGACATCTTCACGCCGTGCGCGGTCAGCCCGGCCAGGGTGTCGGCGGCCCGCTGCGGGTCCTCCAGCAGAACGTGCTCGGTGATCTCCAGCTGGAGCGCCGAGGCCGGGACGCCGTGCCGGGCGAGCCGGGCGGCGACCCCGCCCGCGAAGCCGGGGGTGTGCACGTCGCGCGGTGAGACGTTGACCGCGACGGGGACGAACAGGCCCTGCGCCCGCCACCGGGCCACCTGGGCCAGCGCCGTCTCCAGCACGTACTCCGTGAGGTGCGGCATCAGTCCGGAGGACTCCGCGATGGCGATGAACTCGTCCGGAGGGACCCGGCCGCGCTCCGGGTGCACCCAGCGCACCAGCGCCTCCAGACCGGCGACCTGCCCGTCGAAGCGGACCTTGGGCTGGTAGTGCAGCTCGACGTCGCCCGCGTCCAGCGCGCGGCGCAGATCGCCCAGGAGCCCGAGCCGGTCGGGGGTGTTGCTGTCGCGCTTGGACTCGTAGACCTCCACGCCCGTACGGTCGCGCTTGGCCTGGTACATCGCGACGTCCGCGCGGCGCAGCAGTCCTTCGGCGTCCAGCGCGTGGTCCGGGTAGACGGCGACCCCGGCACTGGCCTCCAGCACGAGGACCAGCCCGTCCAGGTCGAGCGGCGAGGACAGCTCGGCGACCAGGTGGCGGGCGACCCGCTGGGCGCTGGTGGTCGAGTCGGCCTGCGGCAGCAGTACGGCGAACTCGTCGCCGCCGAGCCGGGCCGCCTCCGCGCCGTGCGGCAGGGCGAGCCGCAGGCGTTCCGCTATCTGGAGCAGCAGCCGGTCCCCGGCGAGGTGGCCGAGCGTGTCGTTGACCGCCCGGAAACGGTCCAGGTCGATCAGGACCAGGGCCGACCTGGTGCCGACGCTCTCGGCGTCCTCCAGCGCCGACCAGGTCCGCTCCAGCAGCCACTGGCGGTTGGGCAGGCCGGTCAGCGGGTCGCGCAGCTGCTCCTCGGCGCGGGCGCGGGCGATCCAGAGCGTGGAGTCCAGGGCGATCAGCGGGACCGCGAAGAGCGGCAGCACGACGGGCATGGACATCGCGACGACACAGATCAGCGGGGCGAGGCCGAGCAGGGCGACGGCGACGAGCCCCTGGCGCAGCAGGGCGGTGCGGGCGATGGTCGGCAGCCCGCCGTTCTGCGGGGCTCCCGCGTACCACAGCAGGACCCGGGTGACGAGCAGGTACGTCGACGCCGTCAGGAGCAGCTCCGGCACGGCGGCGATGCCCCAGTCCAGCGGCAGCCAGGGCCGCTCCACGGTCGGCACCTCGCCGAACGCGGCGAGCACGAGCGCCGCCGCCCCGATGCCGAGGATGTCCACCGCGCCGTGCAGGAGCCCCTGCCACCAGCGGTGTCTGCGGGCGCTCCCGACGAGGACCACGACGACCAGGCTGACCAGCCCCGCGGGCAGCCAGCCGTAGAGCAGCAGCACGGCGAGGGTGAGCGCGGCCCCGGAGCCGGTCCCGCCCCACCAGCGGTCGCGGCCGAGCGCGACCAGGTGGCCGACGATGATCCCGGTGAGCACGGCGAGCGACCAGCCCACGGAACCGTCCGGGAAGAGGGCGTGGCCGTCGCGCACCGTCCGGTAGAAACCGGCCGCCAGCAGTAACGCCGCGATCCCTATGACGGCGGCGCCCACGGGGGACGTGAGGCCGACGAAACCTTGCAGCCGCGACACCGGGGCGGCACTCTCGGTCGGTTTCATTCCGTCCCTCTCACAGCCGGCGGTGCCGAAGTCCCTCGGTGGCCCCCGCTCTCCGGTGCGCACGGCCCCGGGCGGGTGGCCGTGCACGGGCAGGCGCTACCCCTCAACAGTAGGCCGCGAAGGGCTCCCAGGGGCAGCGCTCCACAGCTCTTGCCGAAGGCGAACCGACTGCCCGTCACCATCTGCTATGCGCCGAACGGGTGACGCCGGTGGCCCGTTCGGGGCCCGGCCGACCCTTCTTCGCCCCTCTGCCCCATTTCTTCCCCACCAGGGGCGCGCCACGCCGGGGACGCGTCTCGAAGTCGTCTCGATCCGGCGAACAGCGGATGCCCGGGTGTGGCGGACGCGGCGGGCGTGTCGTGTCCCGGTGTGGCAGGCGCGGCGGTGTCTTCCGGTGCGGCGGGCGCGGCGGTGTCCCGGTGCGGCGGCCGGGGCCGAGGGGCGCTACTCCGGGGCGGCTTCCGGCTCGGGTGCCGCCGGCTCCGGCTCGGGTGCCACCGGCTCCGGCACCGGCAGGGCCGCCTCCCGCGCGGCGTCGGGGCCCTGCTCCAGGAGGACGGCGAAGCCGTCCTCGTCCAGCACGGGGACCTTCAACTGCATGGCCTTGTCGTACTTGGAGCCGGGGTTGTCGCCGACGACCACGAACGCCGTCTTCTTCGACACCGACCCGGTGACCTTCGCCCCGAGGCCCTGGAGCGCCTCTTTGGCCCCGTCCCGGGTGTAGCCGGTGAGGGTGCCGGTGACGACGACGGTGAGCCCTTCGAGGGGGCGGGGGCCCTGCTCCTCGTCGGAGCCCTCGTCGGCCATCCTGACCCCGGCCTCGCGCCACTTGCGCACGATCTCGCGGTGCCAGTCCTCGGCGAACCACTGCTTGACGGAGGCGGCGATGGTGGGACCGACCCCGTCGGCGTCGGCCAGCTCCTGCTCCGTGGCCTCCTCGATCCGGTCGATGGAGCGGAACTGACGGGCCAGCTCCTGGGCGGCGACCGGTCCGACGTGCCGGATGGAGAGCCCGGTGAGGATCCGGGCCAGCGGCGCCTCCTTGGCGGCGGCGATGCCCTCCAGCATGGCCACCGCGTTCTTCTTCGGCTCGCCCTGCTGGTTGGCGAAGACGGTCGCGATCTTCTCCTCGCCGCTCTTCGGGTCCCGCTTGGGCAGCCCGCTGTCCTGGTCCAGGACGTACGCCCGGATCGGCAGCAGCTGCTCGATGGTGAGGTCGAACAGGTCGCTCTCGTCCCGCAGGACCGGCTCGGCGGGCTCCAGGGGCCGGGTCAGGGCGGCGGCGGCCACATAGCCGAAGTGGTCGATGTCCAGGCTCTTGCGGCCGGCGAGGTAGAAGACCCGCTCACGCAACTGGGCCGGACAGGTCCGGGCGTTGGGGCAGCGGAGGTCGATGTCGGCCTCCTTCATCGGGCGCAGCTCCGTGCCGCACTCGGGGCAGTGCGTCGGCATCTCGAAGGCCTTCTCGGTGCCGTCGCGCAGGTCGACGACGGGGCCGAGGATCTCCGGGATGACGTCGCCCGCCTTGCGGATGACCACGGTGTCGCCGATGAGGACGCCCTTGGCCTTGACCACGTTCTGGTTGTGCAGGGTGGCGAACTCGACCTCGGAACCGGCCACCTCGACCGGCTCGACCTGGGCGTACGGCGTGACGCGGCCGGTGCGGCCGACGCCGACGCGGATGTTGACCAGCTTGGTGTTGACCTCTTCGGGGGCGTACTTCCAGGCGATGGCCCAGCGGGGGGCGCGCGAGGTGGAGCCCAGGCGCCCCTGGAGCGGGATCTCGTCGAGCTTGACGACGACCCCGTCGATCTCGTGCTCCACGGAGTGCCGGTGCTCGCCGAAGTACGCGATGAACTTCCGTACGTCCGCGAGGGAGTCGACGACCTTGTTGTGCCGGGCCGTGGGCAGGCCCCAGGAGTTGAGGAGCTCGTACGCCTGGGAGAGGCGGTCGATGCTCAGGCCCTCGTGGGCGCCGATGCCGTGCACCACCATGTGGAGCGGGCGGCCCGCGGTGACCTTGGGGTCCTTCTGGCGCAGCGAACCGGCCGCCGCGTTGCGCGGGTTGGCGAACGGCTTGTCGTCGGCGGCCACCAGCCGGGCGTTCAGCTCCTCGAAGGCCTCCATCGGGAAGAAGACCTCGCCGCGGATCTCCACCAGCGCGGGGATGTCCTCGCCCTTGAGGCGGTGCGGGATCTCCGCGATGGTGCGGACGTTGGGGGTGATGTCCTCGCCGGTGCGGCCGTCGCCCCGGGTCGCCGCCCGGGTCAGCCGGCCGTGCTCGTAGGTGAGGTTGACGGCGAGCCCGTCCACCTTGAGCTCGCACAGGAAGTGGTGGTCGGGCGTGCCGACGTCCTTGGCGACGCGCTCGGCCCAGGCGGCCAGCTCCTCGTCGTCGAAGGCGTTGTCCAGGGAGAGCATCCGCTCGCGGTGCTCGACGGAGGTGAACTCCGTGCGGTAGGGACCCGCCACCTTCTGGGTCGGGGAGTCCGGGGTGCGCAGCGCCGGGTGCTCCTCCTCCAGTGCCTCCAGCGCCCGCATCAGCCGGTCGAACTCGGCGTCGCTGACGACCGGCTGGTCCTTCACGTAATACCGGAAGCGGTGCTCCTCGACCTGCTCGGCCAGCAGCGCGTGCTCCTCCCGCACGTCCGCCGGAATCGAGCTCTCCTGCTCCACCCGCTGTTCGTCGGCCATCGTCCCGTCCTCCCGTTTGCCCGTCGTCCCCGTCACTCAGGGTTGTCCGCGAGCGACCTGGCCGCTCGGGCGCTGTGGGCGAGCGCGGTGCGGGCGTACGCGGGCGACGCGCCCGCGAGTCCGCACGACGGGGTGATCGCGACGGACCGGGCGAGCGTCCCCGGATTCAGCCCCAGCCTGCTCCACAGCGTCCTGACCCCCATGACGCTACCGCCCGGGTCTGACAATGCCGTCGCTGCCGGGTCCGTGGAGGGCACCACGCCGAGCAAGAGCTGGGTGCCGCCTTCGACGGCTTCCCCGATCGCCTCCTCCTCACGCTCGGTGAGCAACGAGAAGTCGAACGAGATTCCGTCCGCCCCGGCCCGGCGCAGCAGCGCGAAGGGCACCTCGGGGGCACAGGAGTGGACGAGCGTCGTCCCGTCCTCGCCCGCGACGGCGAGGACGTCGCGCAGGGCCGACTCGACGACCTGGCGGTCGACGGCCCGGTAGGTGCGGTAGCCGCTGGCGGAGCGGACCCGGCCCAGCAGGACGGCGGTCAGGGACGGCTCGTCCAGTTGCAGCACGACCTGGGCCCCGGGCATCCGCCGCCGCACCTCGGCGAGGTGGGAGCGCAGCCCCTCGGCCAGCGAGGCGGCCAGGTCGCGGCAGGCCCCGGGGTCGCCGAGCATGGCCTCGCCGCCGCGCAGCTCCAGGCCGGCGGCGAGCGTCCACGGGCCGACCGCCTGGACCTTGAGCAGCCCCTCGTACCCCTGGGTGAACTCCTCCAGGGCGTCCAGGTCCTCGCCCAGCCAGGAGCGGGCGCGGCGGGTGTCGCGGCCGGGCCGGTCGCTGATCCGCCAGCCGCTCGGCTCGACGTGCCCGTACATCTCGACGAGCATGCCGAGGGTCCGGCCGATCATGTCCGCGCCGGGCCCGCGTGCCGGCAGTTCCGCCAGGTGGGGCATGCCCTGGCCGTCGGCGAAGGAGCCGGTGACGGTCTTCGCCGCCTCCCTCGCGTCTCCCCCGGGCATCGACCCGATCCCGGTCGCCGGGCACCCGCTCAACTTGCTCTTCTCGCTCACCCGGGAAGCCTACGGTCCGCCGCGCTCACACGGCGTACGCGGGGCGCCCGGGTCAGCGGCCGGGGCGGACGGTGAGGTCGTTGACCTCGGCGTCGCGCGGCAGGTCGAGCGCCATCAGGATGGTGGTGGCCACCGACTCGGGGTCGATCCAGCGGGCGGCGTCGTACTCCTTGCCCTCCTGCTGGTGCACCTTGGCCTGCATGGGGCCGGCGGTGCGCCCGGGGTAGACGGTGGTGACCCGCACCCCGTTGCCGTGCTCCTCGTGGCGCAGGGAGTCGGCGAGCGCCTTGAGGCCGTGCTTGCTCGCGGCGTACGCGCTCCACCCGGCGTGGGCGGCGAGCCCGGCGCCGGAGTTCACGAACAGGACGTGGCCCTGGGCGGCGCGCAGCTGCGGGATGAGGAGGCGGGTGATCTCGGCGGGGGCGACGAGGTTGGCGTTGAGCTGGAAGTGCCAGGCCTTGGGGGTGAGCTCGCCGACCGTGCCCAGCTCGACGACGCCCGCGATGTGCAGCAGGGTGTCGATCCGCTCGGGCATGGCCTGCTGGCCGAACGCCCAGGAGAGCCGGTCGGGGTTGCCGAGGTCGCCCACGAGCGTCCGCGCGCCCGGGTAGCGGTCGGCGAACTCCTTGGCGCGGCCGGCGTCGCGGGCGAGCAGGACGAGGTCGTCGCCGCGCTCCAGGAGGCGGCGGGCGACGGCGGCCCCGATGCCGGAGCCGGCGCCGGTGATGAGGTGGGTAGGCATGGGGCGATCCTAGAGCGGGTGCCGCCTACTGCAGGCCGGCGGACTCCTCCAGGTAGGCCAGTGCGCCGACGGCGTCCTTGGCGAAGAAGACCAGGTCGGTCAGGGGCACCGGGAGGAACCCCTCGTCCTCCATCCGCTGGAACTGCTCGCGCAGCCCGTCGTAGAAGCCCGCCGTGTTGAGCAGGACGACCGGCTTGGTGTGCTTGCCGTGCTTCTTCAGCTCCAGGATCTCGGTGGCCTCGTCCAGCGTCCCGGTCCCGCCGACCATGATCACGACGGCGTCGGACTTCGCCAGCAGGAGGGCCTTGCGCTCGGCGAGGTCGCGGGCGATCACCATCTCGTCCGCGTTCGTCCGGGCCTTGGCGGCGAGGAAGTCGACCGACACCCCCACGAGCCGCCCGCCGGCCGCCTGCACGCCGTCCGCGACGACCTTCATCAGGCCGCTCTCCGAACCGCCCCAGACCAGGGTGTGCCCGCCCCTGCCGAGCAGCTCGGCGAACTCCCTGGCGGGCACGGTGTAGCGGTCGTCGAGGTCGGCGGCGGAGAGGAAGACGCAGATGTTCATGGAGCCACCGTACGACCCGCCTCGGACACTCTTCCGTCCCGGCCCTGGGGACCGTCGCCGACCGCTCGCTGTGTTCGGTGCGGCAGGCGGTCGGAGCGCGGCGGGCGGTCGGAGAGCGGCGGGCGACGCCCTGCCCCGGACCCGTGAACCGCGGCGACCTGGACCGGAGGTGGAGCACAGCCGTACAGCCCGTGTCCGGCGGGCCCGCGTGCCGTGCCTTCCCGGACGTCGAACGCTGCCCTCCCGGCCATGTCCTCGTGCGCGCGCATCCGGTATCCAGGAAGGAGTTTCGTCCTCTGCGGAAGAAGATCCATGCGTGCTCAAGGCAAGGTCCAGCAGCCGGCGTCCGAGAAGGAGAGCCTCGCTCCGGGCCGTGTGCCGACGACCGGTCCGGTCGGCGACGCCGGGGCACCGCAGCCCTCTCTTCTCGCCCTGCAGGGCAGTGTGGGCAACGCCGCCGTGGTGCAGATGCTCCACGCGGCCGGGCACCCCGGCGTACGGAGCGCGGTACGGGAGCGGCACGAGCACGGCGCCGGGTGCGGCCATCAGCCGACCGGACAGCCGCAGGTGCAGCGCTCCGCCGTCCACGACGTGCAGCGCTCCGCCGTCCATGGCGTGCTGCGCTCCGGCGGCCGGCCGCTCGACGAGGCGACGCGCGGTGACATGGAGGCACGGCTCGGCGCCGACTTCTCCGACGTGCGTATCCACGACGACAGCGCCGCCAGGGCCTCGGCGGCGGAGGTCGGGGCCCGCGCCTACACCTCCGGCAGCCATGTCGTCATCGGTGACGGAGGCGGCGACAAGCACACCCTCGCCCATGAGCTGACCCATGTCATACAGCAGCGCCAGGGTCCGGTCGCCGGCACGGACAACGGCTCCGGCCTGAAGGTGTCCGACCCGTCGGACCGCTTCGAACGTGAGGCGGAGGCCAACGCGAGACGGGCGCTCTCGGGGCCCGTACCGCAGGGCCCGGTGGCTGCCCAGCGGTCGGCGGCCGCACCGGCCCCGGCATCGCCCGCCGTGCAGCGGCGCGAGGACAACCCGTACGCCAAGCCCACCGACCACGAGGGGTGGACGACGACCGCGCACCACATCGTGGCCCACTCCACGCTGACGACCGCCCTCGCCCGTCTGAGCAAGGAGGAGAAGCTCGACGTCCTCACCAGCGCGATCCCCAAGAAGATCACCAAGGAGATGCTGGTCAACCTCAAGGTGGAGGTACGACCGGAGAGCGAGAACACCGACGACTACCGGTCGAGGCTGAGAACGCGGCTCGCCGACAAGAACGTTCCGAACACCGAGTCCGTGCACGGGATCTCCTTCCAGGACATCCGGTACTCCTTCTTCGAGTGGCAGGCGGGCAATCAGTTCGTCGGCCCCAACACCTCGATCCGGGCGGAGCCGTCGGAGAACGGCGACGACATCGACACCGACGGCCAGTTCTTCAGCCCGCTCGGCAAGAAGGAGTTCAAGAGCCTCATCTCGCTGGGTGCGACGCTGAAGGAGCCCGGCATGGAGAACCCCCGGAGGGTCGAAACCCTGAAGGAGATCCTGGCTCTCACGAAGAACGTGAAGGTCGCCGACTTCAAGCCCTCCGAATGGACCGAGGTCGACGCCGGGATGACGGTGGACGAGCTGGCCGCGGACGCGAAGCTGAGCCGAGCGCACATCACGAAGTACACCTACTTCAAGCTTCTCGCCTCGGATGTCAGGGACGGCAAGTACCACGACTTCGAGCAGGCCCCCTCGGGGGGCGGATTCCGGTACTACGGGCAGACGGTGCTCAACGTCCAGGCCAAGGGCAACTTCGTCTACATCCCTTACATGACGCGGGAGACCCCTCCCCCGAAGGAAGGGAAGGCCAGGGAGCGCCAGTCGCTCAGGGAGTTCTGCCTGACCCAGAAGGTGCCCACGTCCACCTTCCTGCCGAAGGGGCTGTACAACCCGTCCCGCAAGCCCCTGAAGAAGTGACCCGCCGGCCGACGGGCCACATTCCTCCCACCGCGGCGATGAGTTTCCCGGCCCGGCCCGGTCTGCCCTCCCATGGACAGGATTCTCTCCGCCGACGGCACACCGATCGCCTACCGCCGCCAGGGCGAGGGGCCACCGCTGGTGCTGGTCGGCGGGGCACTGAGCACCTCGGCGACCGACGCACCCCTGGCCGCCCTGCTGGCGCCGCGCTTCACCGTGGTCACGTACGACCGCCGGGGCCGCGGCGCCGGCGGTGACGCCGGGGACGCCGGGGACGCCGGGGGCGGTGACGCCGAGGCCGTCCGCGTGCGCCGGGAGGTCGAGGATCTGACGGCTGTCGTGGGTGCGGCGGGCCCCGGGGCCGCGGTCTTCGGGATGTCCTCCGGCGGGGCGCTGGCCCTGGAGGCCGCCGCCGCCGGGCTCCCCGTCAGCCTGCTCGCCGTCTACGAGCCGCCCTACACCCCCGGCGCCTCCGGCCTCCTCTTCAAGGCCCGCTGCACGGCGCGGCTGCACCGGCTGCTGGCGGCCGGGGACCGGGCCGGGGCGGTGGAGCTGTTCCTGACCGCGTCGGGCATCGACGCGGCGACGGTGGGCCGGATGCGGCGGGCACCGCTGTGGCCGGGCCTGGAGGCGCTGGCGCACACGCTGGCGTACGACGACGCGGTGCTGGGCGACGGGGACGTCCCGGCCGAGCGGTTCGCCGCCGTCACCGCCCGCACGCTGGTGGTCTGCGGCGGCTTCAGCCCGGCGCGGGCCCGCGCGTCCACCCGCGCCCTGGCCGAGGCCCTGCCGCGCGCCCGGCACCGCACGCTGACGGGCCAGATGCGCGAGGTGGCACCGCAGGTGCTCGCCCCGGTGCTGGCGGACTTCTTCGCCCGGGGCGTGCACGTGGGCCAGGCGTCGTGAGGCGGCCCGGGGATCAGGCCCCTGACGTCGTGCGCCCGGGATCAGGCCCCTGACGTCGTGAGCCCGGGATCAGCCTCGTGACGCCGTGAGCCCGGGGTCAGCCTCGTGACGTCGTGAGCTGCGGACCAAGCCCCTGGCGTCGTGAGACGACCCGGGGATCAGGCCCCTGAGGAGACCCGCTCGCGCCGCACGGTCGTGGCGATGGTGGCCGAGCCGACCACGCGGGTGCCGTCGTACAGGACGACCGCCTGGCCGGGGGCCACGCCCCGTACCGGCTCGGTGAACGTGACGTTCAGTTCCGTGCCGTCCACCAGCTCCGCCGTCACCTCACTCTCGCCGCCGTGGGCGCGCAGCTGCGCGGTGTACGTTCCCGGGCCGGCCGGGGGCGTTCCGCACCAGCGGGGCCTGATGGCGGTCAGGGAGGTCACGTCCAGGGCCTCGACCGGGCCGACGGTGACCGTGTTGTCGACCGGGGAGATGTCCAGCACGTAGCGCGGCTTGCCGTCGGGGGCGGGGTGGCCGATCTTCAGGCCCTTGCGCTGGCCGATGGTGAAGCCGAACGCGCCCTCGTGGGTGCCCAGCTTCGTCCCCGTCTCGTCCAGGATGTCGCCCTCGGCCGGGCCGCCCAGGCGGTTGGCCAGGAAGCCCTGGGTGTCGCCGTCGGCGATGAAGCAGATGTCGTGGCTGTCGGGCTTCTTGGCGACGGCCAGGCCCCGGCGCTCGGCCTCGGCGCGGATCTCGTCCTTGGTGGTGAGGGTGTCGCCGAGCGGGAACATGGCGTGGGCGAGCTGCTTCTCGTCCAGGACGCCCAGCACATAGCTCTGGTCCTTGGCCATGTCGGAGGCGCGGTGCAGCTCGCGGCTGCCGTCCTCGGCGAGCACCACCGTGGCGTAGTGGCCGGTGCAGACGGCGTCGAAGCCGAGGGCGAGGGCCTTGTCGAGCAGCGCGGCGAACTTGATCTTCTCGTTGCAGCGCAGGCAGGGGTTGGGGGTGCGCCCGGCCTCGTACTCCGCGACGAAGTCCTCCACGACGTCCTCGCGGAAGCGTTCCGCCAGGTCCCAGACGTAGAACGGGATACCGATGACGTCGGCCGCGCGGCGGGCGTCCCGGGAGTCCTCGATGGTACAACAGCCGCGCGCCCCGGTCCGGAAGGACTGAGGGTTGGCGGAGAGGGCGAGGTGGACACCGGTCACGTCGTGGCCCGCCTCGGCGGCGCGGGCGGCGGCGACGGCGGAGTCCACGCCGCCCGACATCGCGGCGAGAACACGCAGGGGGCGCTGGGGAGTCTGAGTCATAGCCCCTCCAGGGTACGGGTCGCCGGGAACCGAACGCTCGCGGATATGCGTTGGTGACCACATGGGGAACAACGGGAGCACCCGGGCGTCGCGCAAGCCCTCGGGCAGGTCGTCGCGGAAGAAGTCCGCGGGCGGCGTCAGCCGGCGCGCGCTGCTGATCGGCGGCGGTGCGGTGGTGGCGGCCGGGACGGCCGCCGTGCTCGCGCGCGACGAGGTGAAGCGGGCCTGGTGGCGGGTGCCGGGCGTGGAGAAGCCCCGCAAGCCCGGTGAGCTGGATTACGCGGGCGCCACCTGGGTCGCCGCCTCGGAGGCGAACTGGCGGCGCGCGGACCGCCCGGACGACTTCCGGATCGACCGGGTGATCATCCATGTCACCCAGGGCAGCTTCGACAGTGCGGTGAGGGTGTTCCAGGACCCCGCGCACCGGGCCGCGACGCACTACATCGTGGGGCAGGACGGGCGGGTGGTGCAGATGATCCGCGAGCTGGACGTGGCGTACCAGGCGGGCAACCGCTCCTACAACGAGCGCGCGGTCGGCATCGAGCACGAGGGGTTCGTGGACCGGCCCAAGGACCTCACGAAGGAGATGTACGAGTCGTCGGCGCGGCTCACGGCGTCGATCTGCGCGCGGTACGGCATACCCATCGACCGGGAGCACATCATCGGGCACGTGGAGGTGCCGGGCACCGACCACACCGACCCGGGGCCGCACTGGGACTGGGACCGCTATCTCGAGCTGGTGCGGCGGGCGGCCACGGCACCGCCACCCGCGCCCGCCCCGTCCGCCTCGGCCTCCGCCACGCGCGCGGAATAGTGGCCGCCGTCAGCTGAGCCCGGCCGTCCGCGCCCGCTCCACCGCCGGGCCGATCGCCTGGGCCAGCGCTTTGACGTCGTCCTCGGTCGAGGTGTGGCCGAGCGAGAAGCGCAGGGTGCCCCGGGCCAGCTCCGGGTCGGTGCCGGTGGCCAGGAGTACGTGGCTGGGCTGGGCGATCCCGGCGGTGCAGGCGGAGCCGGTGGAGCACTCGATGCCCTGGGCGTCCAGGAGGAGCAGGAGGGAGTCGCCCTCGCAGCCGGGGAAGCTGAAGTGGGCGTTGGCCGGGAGCCGCCCGGCCGGGTCCGGGTCGCCGCCCAGGACGGCGTCCGGGACGGCGTGGCGTACGGCGGCGACCAGGTCGTCGCGGAGGGAGCCGACGCGCCGGGCGAAGTGCTCGCGCCCCTCGGCGGCCAGCCGCCCCGCCACCGCGAAGGAGGCGACGGCGGGCACGTCCAGGGTGCCGGAGCGCACGTGCCGCTCCTGGCCGCCGCCGTGCAGCACGGGTACGGGGGTGTGGTCGCGGCCCAGCAGCAGCGCGCCGATGCCGAACGGGCCGCCGATCTTGTGGCCGCTGACCGTCATCGCGGCCAGTCCGGAGGCGGCGAAGCCGACCTCCAGCTGACCGAACGCCTGGACCGCGTCGGCGTGCATGGGGACGGCGAACTCGGCCGCCACCGCCGCCAGTTCCCGTACCGGCATGATCGTGCCGATCTCGTTGTTGGCCCACATCACGGTGATCATCGCGACGTCGTCGGGGTTGCGGAGGATCGCCTCGCGCAGGTCCTCGGGGTGGACCCGGCCGTAGCGGTCGACCGGGAGGTAGTCGACGGTCGCGCCCTCGTGCTCGGCGAGCCAGTCGACCGCGTCCAGGACGGCGTGGTGCTCCACGGGGCCCGCGAGGACCCGGGTGCGGCGGGGGTCGGCGTCGCGGCGGGACCAGTAGAGGCCCTTGACGGCGAGGTTGTCGGCCTCCGTACCGCCGGAGGTGAACACCACCTCGCTGGGGCGGGCGCCGAGGGCGTCGGCGAGGGTTTCTCTGGACTCCTCGACGGTACGGCGGGCCCGGCGCCCGGCTGCGTGCAGGGAGGACGCGTTGCCGGTGACGGCGAGCTGGGCGGTCATCGCCTCGATCGCTTCGGGAAGCATCGGCGTGGTCGCGGCGTGGTCGAGGTAGGCCATGGTGGGGCCGATTCTACGAGTCCGGGGCGGGGCGCATGGCGGGCGCGTCACCGCGCGGTGGCCGAACACGCTCGCACAGGGGTGCGACGGACCGGCCCGGAACCCTCCCGGAACCCGGTCCGGAACCCGCCCGGGGTCCGATCCGGAGCCCGGCCGGAACCCGCCCCGGAGCCCGATCCGGAACGGGGTGAGCGGCTCGGAACGGCCGCGTCAGGCGCCGAGGTTCCAGGCGACCGTGCCGTTGGCGGTGACCAGGACGGCCAGGACGACGAGGTCGGCGACGCCGAGTGCGAGGCCGAGGTAGGCGCGGCGGGGGCGACGGGTGCGGCGCGCCAAGGCCAGCAGCGCCATCACGATCGCGGTGGGGCCGAGGAGCAGGTTGAACGCCAGCAGGCCGACGAGGCCGAGGACGAAGGACGCCACAGCCAGCCCGTCCGCCTCACGGCCGGCGGCCCGGCGGGGAGCGGGGGTGGGGGCAGCGGCGGGGGTGGCTTCCGGGGCCGGGGTGGCCACGGTGGCCGGGGTGGCCGGCGTGGCCGCTTCGCGCGGAGGCGGCTGCCGCGGCGCCACGCCCTTGTCACCTTTGTCACCCCTGTCACCCCTGTCAGCCTTTTCGATGACGTGGCTCGTGCGGCGGGCGAGGTCGGTGAGGGTCATGGTGCGAGCTCCTTCGGATCGGTCCGGATGAGGCAGGCTCAGCGGGTGCCGGTGCGGGTGCCGGTGCGGCGGGCGCCGGTCAGCGGGCGTGGCGGCCGCCGGTCAGCGCGTACGGCGCCCGTGGCGCTCCCGTACGGCGAAGATCAGCAGCCAGCAGCCGATCACGGTCGCGGCGGCCAGGGAGACCGGGACCGGGAGCTGGGCGACCGCCCCGAGGGCGATTCCCAGCAGCAGCAGCGCGGCGACGAGGACGAGCACGGCGGGACCTCTCTGTACGACGACGAAGACGAAAGCCGTTCGGAGTACGAGTGTTCACTGACCAGTCAGCCTAAACCTATGACCCCTTCCTTGGCTCGGAGAACGGTTGTTTACTGAATGGCATGAGTCACACCGCCGGGATCCGCCAGGCCCAGAAGCTGAAGACCCGCCAGGCCCTGCTGGACGCCGCGCTCCTGCTGCTGGAGCACCAGAGCCTGAGCAGCCTGGGGCTGCGCGAGGTGACCCGGGCCGCCGGGGTCACCCCCACGGCCTTCTACCGGCACTTCGAGGACACCGCGGCCCTCGGCGTGGCCCTGGTGGAGGAGACGCTGGGCAGCCTGCACGGGCTGATCGCCGCGGTGCTCGCGGAGACGGGCGACAGCGAGGAGCGGCTGGACCGCAGCGTGGCGGTGATCGCGCGGCACGTCGGCGCGCAGCCCGCCCACTTCCGGTTCATCGCCCGCGAGCAGCACGGCGGGGTGCGCCCGGTGCGCGAGGCCATCGCCGCCCAGCTGTTCCGGTTCGCGGAGGAGGTGGCCGTGGCGCTCGGCCAGGAGCCGGGGTCGGCCGGGTGGAGCGAGGAGGACCTGCTGATGCTGGGCGGCCTCTACGTGGACCACATGGTGATCACCGCGTCGGCCCTCCTGGAGGCCGGTCCGCGGCATGAGCGGGACATCGTCGAGGTCGCCCGGCGGCGCCTGCGCCTGGTCTCGATCGGCCGCGCCCACTGGCTGGACGAGGGGTGAACGGACAGGGCCGGGGAACGGCGCTTGACCCTCCTGCGACAGGAGGCTCTACGGTCCCCGGACATGAAGATCATCGTCCATGACACCGCCTCCGCCCTGCTCGACCTCCTGCACCGCCCGCACGCCCAGCGGCCCGACGCCCTGCGCGAGATCCTCGCCCCGTTGCAGGAGGTGACGTCCCGGGTGGGGATCGGGGACCTGGTCGAGACGCACCGTACGGGCAGCGGCTTCCGGCTCGACCGGGACGACCCGCGCCACCTGGCGGCCCTGGAGCGGATGCGGCAAGCGCGGGTGTGGCAGCGGATCGAGGAGTCCCTCGCCGCCGCACGGGAGCGGCTGAGCACGGCGGCGCCCGCTGCGCGGACGGCCGGCACCGTGCATGTGGTCCTGGTCCTCGGTGACCCCGACAACCCGCTGACCACCCTGAACGACGGCTACTTCGGCTTCGGCGGCATTCCCGGGGCGATCCTGCTGACGATGTGGCCCACCGCGACCAGCCTGGCCAGGATCGAGTACGCCGCGGCCCACGAACTGCACCACAACGTCCGCTACGCCAACGTGGTCTGGGACCCGACGGCGGTCACGGTCGGCGAGCAGGTCGTGGCCGAAGGGCTGGCCGAGGCCTTCGTACGGGAGCTGGCGGGCGAGGCCGCCATGGGCCCCTGGGCCACGACGCTGTCCGGCGCGGAGCTGGACGAGGCCTGCGCGAAGGTGGCGGCCGGAATCGACGTCGCCGGGATGCAGAACCTCCCCGCGTACGTGTACGGCGACCGCACCACGCGCCATCTGGGGCAGCGGCCGGTCGGACTGCCGGACTTCGCCGGATACGCGGCCGGGCTGCGCTTCGTGGACGCCCACCTCGCGGCCTCCGGGCTGACCGCCGCCGCGAGCGTGGCCCTGCCCGCGCGCGAGGTGCTCGCCAACGCGGGCGTGCCGACCACCGCGTGACCCGGCTCCGCGCCCCGTACCCCCGGCTCCCGTCCGCCCGGCTGCGGGAGACTGGACCGGTGATGAGCGAGGACCGCCGCCCGCAGGGGCCGCCCGCCGACGGGCTGACCGTCGGGCGGACGGCCGCGCTCGTCGGGGTCAGCGTGAAGACACTGCACCACTGGGACACGATCGGTCTGGTGCGGCCGGGCGGGCGCACACGGGCCGGATACCGGGTGTACGGGGACGACGACGTCGCCCGGCTCCACCGGGTCCTCGTCTACCGGGAGATCGGCGTCCCGCTCGCCGAGATCGGGCGGCTCCTGGACGACCCGGGTGTCGACGCGCGCGAGCATCTGCACCGGCAGCGCGGGCAGCTCGTGGACCGGATCTCCCGGCTGCGACGGATGGTCGGAGCGGTGGACCGGATGCTGCTGGAGTCGAAGCCCGGGATTCGGCTGTCCCCCGAGGAACAGGTCGAGATCTTCGGGGCCGACTGGCAGCCCGGCTGGGCCGACGAGGCCGAGGAGCGCTGGGGCTCCACGGACCAGTGGGCGCAGTACGCGGAGCGGGCCGCCGGGATGAGCGCCGAGGATTGGAAGGCCGTGGCGGCGACCACCGAGGCCCTGAACACCGACCTCGCCGCCGCGTACCGCACCGGCGTCGCCGCCGGATCGGACCGGGCGAACGCCCTCGCGGAACGGCACCGCGCGCTGATCTCCACGTACTTCGACTGCACGTACGCCATGCAGGTCTGCATCGGCCGGACGTACATCACCGACCGCGGGTACGCCGCGCACCACGACGCGATCGAGCCGGGGCTCGGCCGATGGCTGTGCGCGGTGATCGCCGCGAACGCCGGGGCCCACGGCGTCGATCCGGAGTCCGCCACCTGGGAGTGACGGCGGGCCCTTCAGCCGCCGGCCGCGTACACCTCGACGACCTGGGCGGCGGCCTCGGCCAGCAGCTCCCGGGCCTCGGGCGGGGCGAGCACCTCCAGGTTCGGCCCGAAGGAGAGCAGGGAGCGGGCCCAGGCGACCTCGGGGACCGCGAGTTCGGCCAGCAGCCACCGGGCCGGCCTCTCCCCGGCCCGGGGTTCGTCCGGCTGCGGCTCCCCCGTCAGCACGCCCGCGTGCAGGCGCCGGAACAGGTCCAGCCGGGAGCGGTGCACCCGGACCCGCAGACGTACCCCGCCGGGGCGCCGCTCCACCTGGGCGCGCAGCACGTCCCACACCTCGCCCAGCTCCACCCCGGCCCGCCGCCGCGCCGGCTCCTCGGTGCGGTCGGCGGCCCGGATCCGGTCGGCGCGGAAGAGGCGGCTGGTCTGCTCGGCGGCCGGGCGGTGCGGGGCGGGCAGGGCGGCCATCACCTTGCGCAGGGCGGAGCTGAGCGCGGCGTCCAGGCCGAGCGCGGCGTGCGCGCCCTCGGTGGCCAGCACGAACAGGGCGCGGGCCTCGTCGGTGGTGAGGCCGGTGACGTCGGTGCGGAAGCCGTGGAGGACGGCGATGCCGCCGTACCGGCCTGATCCGCCCCGGACCTCACTCGATCCTCCCCGGACCTCTCTCGATGCAGCCCAGTCCACCCTGCCGCGGCCCGGTCCGGGGGGCAGGCCCTACTCGGTGCGCGGGGCCTTCGCCAGTTGGCGGGACTGGGCGACGAGGCGGTCGGCGCTGTCCCAGACCTCGGCGTCCTCCTCCAGGAAGCCGCCCGCGAGGTTGCGGGTGGTGATGGAGACGCGCAGCGGTCCCGGGGCGGGGCGGCAGCGGATGTGGGTGGTGAGTTCGACGGTGGGGGTCCAGCCGGTGAGGCCCAGCTCGAAGGAGGTCGGCGGCAGGGCGTCCACGGTGAGCAGCAGGGAGAGGGCGTCGGGGTCGCGGCCGTCCGCGAGGCCGAACCAGCCGCGCATCTCGCCCTTGCCCGACGGGGCGCCGACCGCCCAGCCGACCGTGGCCGGGTCCAGCCTGATGTCCAGGCGCTCGGTGATGGCCGAGCTGCCGGGGATCGGGGCGTTGCCGTCGGCCGCGCCGAGGCACTGCTCACGGGCGGGCATGGCGGGCGGCAGGGCGGTGGTGCGTACGTCGTCGGGGAGGGCGTCCAGGTCGCCGTAGGTGGCGAGGACCCGGATGCGCTCGATCTCGCTGCCGTCCTCGGCGTACTGGAAGAGGGAGGCCTGGCCGGTGGAGAGGGTGCGGCCGGTGCGGACGGTCTGGGTCCGGATCACGGCGGGGCCGGGGACGGAGGCGGTGAGGTAGTGCGCGGAGACCGAGAACGGGTCGGGGTGCGGCAGGGCCTCGCCCAGCGCGCGGCCGAGGAGCGCCAGCAGATAGCCGCCGTTGACGGCGTGGATGATGGTCCAGCCGGCGGAGAGCTCCGCGTCGTAGACGCCTTCCTCGCGCGGGGTGACCGCGGTGTCCCGGTCGAACTCGCTGTCGCCGATGGTTGCCCGTGCGGTCTGTGCCGCCGCCTCTGTCGCTGCCTGTGCCATGGCATGCACGGTACATCGATCGCCCTACTGAGCGGTAGCTTTTTGGGCGAGATCACCGCCTCAGGTCGCCGCCGGGCCCTCCTCCGCCCGCGCGGAGGAGCGGTTGTACGCGCGGGGCGCGCGCCAGTGGAAGCGCAGGGCCAGCAGGCGCAGGCTGAACGCGGTGATGACCGCCAGACCGCTGGTGACGGCGTTGAGGGTGTCGAAGCGGATGCACAGGACGACCATGGTCGCGCCGACGATGGCGGGCACCGCGTACAGGTCGCGGTCCCAGCGCAGCAGCGAGGGCACCTCGTTGGCCAGCACGTCCCGCAGCACGCCGCCGCCCACCGCGGTGGCCAGCCCCAGCGCGGCGGACGCCGTGAGGCCGAGGCCGTACTCGTACGCCTTGACCGTGCCGGTCACGCAGAACAGGCCGAGCCCCGCCGCGTCGAAGACGTTGACGCCGGTCTGGATGCGCTCCACGTGCGGGTGGAGGAAGAAGACGAGCCCGGCGGCGAAGAGAGGGGTGGTGAAGTAGCCGAGGTCGGTGAAGGCCGCGGGCGGGATCGCGCCGATCATCACGTCACGGAACAGCCCTCCGCCCAGCGCTGTCACCTCGGCGAGGACCGCGATGCCGAAGACATCGAAGTTCTTGCGTACGGCGAGCAGGGCGCCCGAGATCGCGAAGACGAAGATCCCGACGAGGTCGAGCGCATGCTGGACGGAGGGCGTGAACAGTTGGGTGAGCACCGGACAATTGTGCCCGTCCTACTCCTTGGCTCCGTCCTCCGCCGGTACGGAGCCGGACGCGTCGGCCTGGCCCGGCACGTTCGCGGGCAGCTCGGCGGCGGTCTTGAGGGCCGAGCCGGTTCGGGAGACCTCGGCGGTCCCGGACGGCCCGGCGGTCTCGGGCTCCTCCTTCTCGGCCGGGGCACCGGCGGCCGGGGTCCCGGGTGAGGTCTCCCCCTCCGACACCTCCACCGCCTCGCTCGCCACCGCCTCCGTGGAGACGACCGCCTCGATCCCGGTCGCCAGGGTCTGCTTCACCGTCCCGGCCTCGATCTCGGCCGTGAAGTGGCAGGCCACCTTGTGCCCGTCGCCCGTGTCGAGCAGCGGCGGGCGCTCCGTGGCGCACTTGGTCTCCTGCACCCACGGGCAGCGGGTGTGGAAGCGGCAGCCGGCCGGCGGGCTGGCCGGGGAGGGCAGGTCGCCGTGGAGCAGGATGCGCTCGCGGCGGTCCTCGACCTCGGGGTCGGGCACCGGGACCGCCGACATCAGCGCCTTGGTGTACGGGTGCCGGGGCCCCGCGTACAGCGCGTCGCTCGGCGCCTCCTCGACCAGCCCGCCCAGGTACATCACCCCGATGACGTCCGAGATGTGCCGGACGACCGCGAGGTCGTGGGCGATGACCAGGTAGGTCAGGCCCAGCGACTCCTGGAGCTCCTCCAGCAGGTTGATCACCTGCGCCTGGACCGAGACGTCCAGGGCGGAGACCGGCTCGTCGCAGATGATGACGTCCGGCTCCAGCACCAGCGCGCGGGCGATGCCGATGCGCTGGCGCTGGCCGCCGGAGAACTCGTGCGGGTAGCGGGACATCGCGTTGGCCGGCAGGCCGACCTTGGCGAGGATCTCCTTGATCTTCTCCCGGCGCTCCGCCTGGTCCTTGCCGATGTTGTGGGCGGCCATGCCCTCGGCCAGGATCGACTCGATGTTCTGCCGGGGGTTGAGGCTGCCCAGGGGGTCCTGGAAGACCATCTGGAGGCGGCGGCGGAAGGACCGCATCTCCTCCGAGGGCAGCTGCGCGAGGTCGGTACCGTCGAAGACGACCGCGCCCTCGGTGATGTCGTTCAGCCGCAGCACCGCGCGGCCGAGCGTCGTCTTGCCGCACCCCGACTCGCCGACCAGGCCGTAGGTCTGGCCGGCCTCCACGCTGAGCGAGACACCGTCGACGGCGTAGACATGGCCCACCGTACGGTCGAAGAAGAGGCCCTTCTTGACCGGGAAGTGGACTTTGACGCCGTCCAGTTCGAGCAGGCTCATGCCGGGACCTCCGCCTTGGGCAGGACCGGGTTGACGCAGCGGACCTGGTGTCCGGCGGTGCGTGGTTCGGTCAGTTCGGGGGTGCCGGTGAGGCACTCCATCGTGTAGTGGTCGCAACGGGGTGCGAAGGCGCAGCCGTCGGCCCAGGCGATCTTGTCGTTGATGGAGCCGCGGATCGGGTTGAGCGGCTCGCCGCGCGGCGCGTCCAGACGCGGGATGGAGCCGAGCAGCCCGTGCGCGTACGGGTGGGTGGGGTGGGCGAACAGCTCGCGGCGGCCCGCCGATTCCACCGCCCGGCCCGCGTAGAGCACGTTGACCTCGTCGCAGAGGCCGGCCACCACACCGAGGTCGTGGGTGATCATCAGCAGGGCGGTGCCCTCCTGGTCGACCAGCTCCTTGAGCAGCTCCAGGATCTGCGCCTGGATGGTGACGTCCAGGGCCGTCGTCGGCTCGTCGGCGATCAGCAGGCGGGGCGCGCAGGCCACCGCCATGGCGATCAGCGCGCGCTGGCGCATACCGCCGGAGAGCTGGTGCGGGTACTCCTTGAGCCGCCGGTCCGGGTCGGGGATGCCGACCCGGTCGAGCAGGGACACCGCCTCCTTGCGGGCCTTCTCGCCCTTGAGGCCGCGGTGGCGCTGGAGGATCTCGGTGACCTGGATGCCGATGGGGATGACCGGGTTCAGCGAGGAGAGCGGGTCCTGGAAGATCATCGCCAGCTGGCTGCCGCGCATGTCGCGGAGCTTGCGCTCGCTGATGCCCAGCAGGTTCTGGCCGTCGAACTCGGCCCGTCCGCCGATCCGCACACCCTTGCGGGGCAGCAGCCCCATCAGGGCGAGCGAGGTGACGGACTTGCCGCACCCCGACTCGCCCACCAGGCCGACGACCTGGCCCTGGTCGACGCCGAAGGAGACGCCGTCCACGGCCGTGGCGTCCTTGCGGCCGCGCGCGGTGAAGGTGACACTGAGTTCTTCAACTGAGAGCAGTGGCATAGGACTTCAGCCTCGCAGCTTCGGGTCGAGGGCTTCGCGCATGGACTCCCCGAGCAGGGTGAAGCCGAGTGCGGTGATGATGATCCCGATGGCCGGATAGGCGGCCATCATCGGCTCGTTGTCGAAGAAGCGCTGCGCCTGGGAGAGCATCACGCCCCACTCGGGAACGGCCGGATCGGGGTTGCCGAGCCCCAGGTAGGACAGGGCCGCCGCCTCGATGATCGCGGTGGCGAGGCTCAGCGTCGCCTGGACGATCACCGGGCTCAGGGAGTTCGGCAGGATCTGGGTCAGCACGATCCGCTTGCGCCGGATCCCGACCGCCTTCGCGGCGAGCACGTAGTCCGCGCCGCCCTGGACCAGCATCGAACCCCGCAGCAGGCGGGCGAAGATGGGGATCTGGACGACACCGACGGCGATCATCACGGTGGTCAGCGACTGCCCGAGCACGGCGGCGATCGAGACGGCCAGCAGCAGGGACGGCAGCGACAGCATGATGTCGGTGATGCGCATGACCACGGTGTCGATGCGCCGGCCGATCTTGCCGCCGAGGGTGGCGGCGGCGCCGGAGACGATGCCGACCGAGGCACCGACGATCAGGCCGATGAGCATGGAGACCACACCGACGAGAAGCGTCTGCCGGGCTCCGACGAGCCAGCGGGAGAACATGTCGCGGCCCAGGTGGTCCAGGCCGAACCAGTTCTCGCCGCGCATGCCGACGAACCTGCCCTGGTTGGGGAAGACCTCGCTGCGCCAGTTCTGGGCGGTGGGGCCGTGCGGCGCCACCATCGGGCCGACGACGGCGACGAGCACGAAGGCCGCGATGATCGCCGCGCCGATGATCGCCATCTTGCTGGAGCGCATACGGCGGAACGCCTCGCGCCACAGGCTGGTGCCGGCGACCGACTCGGAGCTCTGGGTCAGCTCGGCGAGGCGGTCGATCTTGTCTGCCTTGTTGGTCATGATCGTCACGTCAGTGCACCCGCACTCTCGGGTCGATGATGCTGTACGCGAGGTCGACCAGGAGGTTGATGAGCACGTACACCATCGCGATGAAGAGAATGAACCCGACGAGGACCGGGTAGTCGCGCCCGTCGATCGCGGTACGGATGAAGGAGCCGATGCCGCCGAAGTCGAAGACGGACTCGGTGAGCACCGCACCGGAGAGCAGGCTGCCGGTCAGCAGGCCGACCGCGGTGATCACCGGCAGCAGCGCGTTGCGCAGCACGTGGCGTCCGCGTACGACGCGCTTGTCCAGGCCCTTGGACTCGGCGGTGCGGATGTAGTCCTCGCCGAGCACCTCCAGGACGCTGGCGCGGGTCATCCGGACGATGACGGCGAGCGGGATCGAGGCCAGCGCGACGGCCGGCAGGGCCAGGTGCATGATCGCGTCCCAGCTCGCGTCGAGTTCGCCGGTCAGCAACCCGTCCAGGACCGAGAACCCGGTGATGTCGGTGGCGTTGAGTCCGGTGGTGAGCCTGCCCTGGCTCGGGAACCAGCCCAGCTGGACGGAGAAGATCCCGCGCAGCAGCATGGCGAGGAAGAAGACGGGGATGCAGATGCCGAGCAGCGATCCGGAGACGGAGGCGACGTCCAGCCAGCCGCCGCGGTGCTTGGCCGCCAGATAGCCCATCGGGATGCCCACGACCACGGCGATCAGGATCGCGGCGACGCTGAGTTCCACGGTGGCGGGGAAGCGCAGGGTGAATTCCTCCCACACCGGCTGTCCGGTCTGGGTGGAGGTTCCGAGGTCGAGCTCGAAGATGCGCTTGAGGAAGCGCCAGTACTGGACGTGCACCGGCTCGTCGAGCCCGAGTGCACGGTTGATCCTCGCCACTTCGGCTTCGGTGGCCCGTTCTCCCAGGATCGCTGAGGCGGGTCCGCCGGGCAGTCGGTTCAGCCAGAGGAACAGCAGGACCGACAGGCCGAGCAGGGTGGGAATGAGCTGGAGAAGTCTTCTTACGACGAGTCGCAGCACCCCGCATGCCCCTTTCTCACGTGCGTCGATGCGGATCCGCCCGGCCACCTGGTAGCTGTGGCCGGGCGGACCCGCTGGTGTGCGATTACTTGAAGGAGACCTCGGCGAAGTTCTCCTGCGTCAGCGGGGAGACCTTCGGCGGGTTGACGTTCTTGGCGAACGCGATGGCCGGCGGGGACGACGAGATCGGCACGCCCGGGACGTACTCCATGATCGCCTCGTTGGCCTTCTCGTACGCCGCGGTGCGACCGGCGGTGTCGGTGACCTTGGAGGCCGCGTTCACGGCGCCGAAGACCTTCTCGTCCTTGAAGCCCCACTGCTTGTCGGGGCCGGAGAACCAGGTGCCGATGAAGTTGTAGCCGTCGTTGAAGTCACCGGTCCAGCCGAGCAGGTGCAGGGCGCAGGAGCCGGACTCGGTGGCGTCCAGGTAGTCCGGGGCCCACTTCATGGCCTTCGGCGTGATGGTGATGCCGGCCTTCTCCAGGTCGGCCTTCATCAGCTCGAACATGTCCTGCGGGGCAGGCATGTACGGGCGGGTGACCTCGGTCGGGTAGCAGAAGTCGATCTTCAGCTTCTCCTCGCCGGCCTGCTTGAGGAGGTCCTTCGCCTTGGCGGTGTCGAACGGGTACGTCTTCACCTTGTCCGAGTAGCCGGCGACCGTGTCGGGCATGAACTGCGTGCCGACCTTGCCGCCCTCGGGCAGCTGGGTGTTGACGAGGTTCTCGCGGTCGATGGCGTGCGTGATCGCCTGCCGGACCTCGAGCTTCTTCAGCGCCGGGTTGGCCGACTGGCTCATGCCCACGTAGAAGATGTTGAAGACGTCACGGGTGGGGACCTCGTAGCCCTGCTTCTCCAGCGTCGTCACATCGGCCGGGGCGACCAGGTCGTAGCCGTCGATGTCACCCGCCTGGAGCGCCTGGCGGCGGGTCTCCTCGGTGGAGATGGTGCGGAAGACCAGGTTCTTCACCTTGGCCTTGTCGCCCCAGTAGTCGTCGAAGCGCTCCAGGGAGACTTCCTTGTTCCCCTTGTTCCACTTCACGATCTTGTACGGGCCGGTGCCGGCGACCGTGCCGGCCTCCTGGCTGTACTTGGGGTACGTGATCGCGTCGCCCTTGGCGGTCGCGTCCTGCTTCTCGTACTCCTTGAGCGCCTTCGGCGAGTGGATCGCGAGCGCCTGGAGGGAGAATCCGCCCGGCAGGTTCGCCGAGGGCTCGTTCACCTCGATGACGGCCGTGTTCTCGTCCTTGGCGGTGCAGGACTTGTAGTTCGGCTTGGGCGCCTCGTCGTCCTCGTTCTTGGCGAACCCGCCCATGATGGTCTGCCAGTAGTAGGAGACCGCGCTGGACTGGTACGTGCCCTTCCAGTTGAACCAGTGGTCGTAGTTCGCGCAGACCGCGGCGGCGTTGAACGCCTCGCCGTCGTGGAACTTCACGCCCTGGCGCAGGTTGAACGTCCAGACCTTGCCGGCCGCGTCACCCTCCCACGTCTCGGCGAGGCCACCGACCAGCTTGCTGCCGCCGGGCTCGTGCTCCAGCAGCGCCTCGAACGCCTGACGGGTGACGCGGAACGTCTCGCCGTCGCTCGCGAGGGCCGGGTCGAGGGAGCCTGGGTCACCGGAGCCGGCGAAGACGAAGGTGTCCTTCCTGTCGCCGCCCTTGGAGCCGCCCTCGTCCCGCTCGCTGGAACAGCCCGTGGCGATCAGACCGACAGCGACCGCTGCCGTGATCGCCCGGCCGGCCCGGGACTTGAATATGCGCATGGGTCCACCCCTGGTTCGCCATGTGGTGAGGTTTGATGGCCGCACACTACAGACGGGGTACACCGCAAGAGAACAGTCCGGATAGCGGTGAGACCTAGTCGAGACCCGGACAGTTGACAAACCGTCCAGATCCGGGACATCCCTCCACGCCCGGTTCACACGCCGGACATCTGGCGGTGCTCAGCGAGGCAGGGGCGCCGAGCGGCCCGGCTCCACCTCAACCGCGCAGTTCAGAGGTGCCGCTGGGGCGGGTGCCCGTAGCCGGGGGCGACGGCCGGCGGGGCGGCCGGGGCGTGCGCCTCGCGGTCGTAGAACGGGCGGGCGTTGGCGCGCAGCCACATCGCGACCGGGTCGTACTCGTCGGACATGGCGACGGTGGAGACGGGCAGCCCGTCGGGGACCGTGCCGATCGACTGCCGCATCATCGCGCGCACCGCGTCGACGGAGGCCCGCCCGGTGTCGTACAGGTCGAGCCCGATCGTGAGGTACGGGACGCCGACGGCGGGGTGCACCCAGGCGCGGCGCAGGGAGCGGACGGCCGGGGTGCGGTGGGCGTTCTGGGTGAGCTGGGCGTAGAACTGCGGGAGTTCCACGGCGGGCTCGGTCAGCCGGAGCGGACCTGCGGGCAGCCGGTCCAGGCCGGTGGCGATCCGGCGCAGGTCGAGCCAGGGGATGCCGACGCCGCCGCCGGGGGCGTGCGGGTTGAGCCAGATGCCCCAGCGGTCGGGGAAGAGGACGCGGGCGATGTCCCGTCCGGAGACCAGCTCGTGGGCCCGGCTCCAGCCGCTGGCGGAGAGCTCCTGGGCGGAGGTGACGCACGGGGCGTACCCGAGGCCGTCGATCTCCATCGACCCGTACTGGGCGTCCGGGGAGCCGGCCGTGCCGTTCCAGAGCAGCATCCAGACCCGGCCGTCGGCGAGGGCCGCGAGCAGCGCCTCGTAGGCGTCGTAACGCCCGGGGCTCACCTGGCGCAGCATGTGCTCGACCTGCCCGGTCGCCGCAGTGCCTGACGCACTCACCCTGGGTCCCGCCCCTCATCGATCCGTCCGACGCTCCCGGGCACACGGGAGCGGCCTCGCCATCAAACCAGCTTAGGCGCCACTTCTGACACCGACTTGACGCCACGGTCGGGCGGGGCCGGAACGCGGGCGCCTTCCGAGGCGGCCGGTGGCCTTCGCGCCGGTACGTCTCGCCGCCTCGCGCCGGTATGTTCCGTGGCCCTCACGCCGGTCCGTTCGGTCGCTCTCATGCCGGTCCGTTCCGTGGCCCTCACGCCGGTCCGTTCCGTTGCTCTCACGCCGGTCCGTTCAGTGGCCCTCGCGCCGGTAGAACGGCCGTACCTTCTCGCGCATCCAGTCGCCGACCAGGTCCTGGGCCATGTCCAGCAGGACCAGGTTCACCGGCCAGGGCACCTCCACCCGGCCGAGCGCCCGGCCCAGGGCGTCCATCGGGACGCTCTGGCCCGTGCCGTCCCAGGCGGCGAACTCGACGCCGACGAAGAGGACCGGGTCGCCGCCCTCGATGCTGGCGAGCGCCCGGCGGGCGGTGCTCACCACGCCGGTGGCCTCGAACTCGGCGGAGACGGCGGTGAGGAAGTCGACCGGGTCGTGCTGCCAGTCCGGTTCGTACAGCTTGACCCGCCCGCCGGTGGCCGGGCCGTCCAGGGCGGTGCGCCCGGCCCGGCAGAGCTCGGCGACGGCGGGCGGCGGCAGCGGTATGCCGACCGCGCCGCCCGGGTTCACCGCGATGCCGACCTGCGGGGGCAGGCCCCGGGCGAAGTCGCGGGCGGGCGCCACGGCGAAGGACATGTGGCTGCCGACGCAGCTGAGGAACTGGCCCTCGGAGCTGAAGACGGGGACGTACGCGGCGCCCTCGATGTCCATCATCGGCAGGTCCAGGTCGGCGCTGGCGGGCGAACCGCCGTTCGGCAGCGGCACCCAGACCGAGCTGCGGCCCAGCACCTCGACCAGGCGGCCGCCCGCGTCGGCGACGCCGAGGGAGGCGGTCAGCACCTCTTCGAGCTCGTTGGCGGGCCACCCGTGCTGGGGGTGCGCCGGGGCCGGTGCCGGAATGTCCACTGCCTCTGTGCCTCTCTCCGCTGCCTGTCGCCCCTTCCGGGGCCTCACCCGTAGGCCAGAACCCTAACCGGAACGGCCGTCCGTGAAGGAGATCCGGTTCAGCGCGCTCGCGGCCTCCCGGTCCAGCAGCACCGCCGAGCCGCAGCCGGCGGGCAGCGTGCCGCGTTCGGTGGAGCGGATCAGCCGGGCGACCGCGTGGCGGTGGCGGGCGAAGGCGTAGCCGGAGACGCCCCGGCCGCGTTCGCGCTGCCCCCGGCGGGCCGTCTCCGGGTCCACGTCGAGGAGGAGCAGGTGCAGGGTGCGGTCCCGGCGGGCGGCGTGCAGGGCGAGCCAGCGGCGTACCCAGGTCTGCGTACCGCAGTCGTGGACGACGACGGACTCGCCGGAGCGCAGGACCGTCCAGAGGCCGAGGTAGTGGGCGACCCGGACCAGGGGGCGGTAGAGGGCGTAGGGAAATAAGCGGGGCAGGGCCGCGGCCCAGAGGTCGCGGGTGTTCTGGGAGTCGATGGCGCGGCCGCTCACCGCCCGCCGGATCAGGGTGGACTTGCCGCCGCCGGGGAGCCCGGAGACGACCACGATGTCGCCCGCGGTGAAGTCGAGGCCCGACGGGCCCCGGCCGGTGCGCCCGCGCAGGTCGCGTACGACCGGCGCGGGGGGTTCCAGCAGCTCACGTGCGGGTGCGCCGGGCTGTGCGGGCATCGCGCCGTGCGCGACCCCCGCGGTCGGTACCGACCGCTGCAACGCCATCGCCCATCCCCCTGCTGTCGGGCCACCCACGCCTGCTCCTGAAGTGTAAAGAAATGGCAAGGCGGCACAACCACTCCCGCCGTTCGCACATGTGTGGGTACCGGCCGCCCCACTCTGCCGCAATGCGTGCGATGATGACCCCGCCAACTGCATACCGGCCGTTCGAATCCGCGCGGGAGAGTTCCGGCCACAGCTGTGAGCCGGGCGCCGAAGGAGCAAGATCCTCCCTTGAATCTCTCAGGCCCCGTACCGCGTGGATGAGGCAGATCTGAAAAGCGAGCCGCCCGGCGGCTCCACCCAAGGTGCAAGCCGACCCCTGTGAACAGGGGCGCTCCTCTCCGGGGCGTACCCCGTCAGGGGATATCGGCGAACCTCTCAGGTTCCGATGACAGATGGGGAGGATTCGTCCTGATGTCGTCATGCCCTGGAGCCGTATCCATGAGCACTGCCCCCCGTCTCATCGCCCTCGACGCGCTGCACCGCTCGCTCGGCGCCACCATGACCGACTTCGCGGGCTGGGACATGCCGCTGCGGTACGCCAGTGAGCGCGACGAGCACAACGCCGTACGCACCCGGGCCGGTCTCTTCGACCTGTCGCACATGGGCGAGATCACCGTCACCGGCCCCCAGGCCGCGGCCTTCCTGAGCTACGCGCTGGTGGGCAACATCGCCACCGTCGGCAACGGCCGGGCCCGCTACACGATGATCGTGCAGGACGACGGCGGGATCATGGACGACCTGATCGTCTACCGGCTGGGCGAGACCGAATATATGGTCGTCGCCAACGCGGGCAACGCCCAGACCGTGCTGGACGCGCTGACCGCCCGCGTGGAGGGCTTCGACGCCGAGGTGCGCGACGACCGGGACGCGTACGCGCTGCTCGCGGTCCAGGGCCCCGAGTCCCCCGCCATCATGAAGGCCGTCACCGACGCGGACCTGGACGGGCTGAAGTACTACGCGGGGCTGCCGGGCACGGTCGCCGGGGTCCCGGCGCTCATCGCCCGTACCGGCTACACCGGCGAGGACGGCTTCGAGCTGTTCGTCGCGCCCGAGCACGCGGAGGCCCTGTGGCGGGCGCTGACGGAGGCCGGTCAGGCACACGGGCTGATCCCCTGCGGCCTGTCCTGCCGTGACACGCTGCGCCTGGAGGCGGGCATGCCGCTGTACGGGCACGAGCTGACGACCGCGCTGACCCCGTTCGACGCGGGTCTGGGCCGGGTCGTGAAGTTCGAGAAGGAGGGCGACTTCGTGGGGCGCGAGGCGCTCCAGGCCGCCGCCGAGCGCGCCGAGGCCGCCCCGCCGCGCAAGCTGGTGGGCCTGGTCGCCGAGGGCCGCCGGGTGCCGCGCGCCGGCTTCCCGGTCGTCGCCGACGGCAAGGTGGTCGGCGAGGTCACCTCCGGCGCCCCCTCCCCCACCCTGGGCAAGCCGATCGCCATGGCGTACGTGGACGCGGCCTTCGCCGCGCCGGGCACCGAGGGCGTGGGCGTGGACATCCGTGGCACGCACGAGCCGTACGAAGTCGTCGCGCTGCCGTTCTACAAGCGCCAGAAGTGATATCCCGGTAGAAACCGGGCCCTCTCGCGCCCGCAGGCGTCACGGAAGTGACGTACCTCTGTCTCACACCGTAAGACCACCGTTCATCAGCACTCCCCCGCGTACAGGAGAATTCAGGTCATGAGCAACCCCCAGCAGCTGCGGTACAGCAAGGAGCACGAGTGGCTGTCGGCCCTCGAGGACGGCGTCGCCACCATCGGCATCACGGAGTACGCGGCCAACGCGCTCGGTGACGTCGTCTACGCCCAGCTTCCGGAGGTCGGCGACACGGTGACCGCGGGCGAGACCTGCGGGGAGCTGGAGTCGACCAAGTCCGTCAGCGACCTGTACTCGCCGGTGACCGGTGAGGTGACGGCGGCCAACCAGGACGTCGTGGACGACCCCTCTCTGGTGAACTCCGCTCCCTTCGAGGGCGGCTGGCTGTTCAAGGTGCGCGTCACGGAGGAGCCGGCCGACCTGCTCTCCGCCGACGAGTACACCGCGTTCTCCGGCAACTGAGACCTTAAGGGACCCCCTGATGTCGCTTCTGAACTCCTCCCTCCACGAGCTGGACCCGGACGTCGCCGCCGCCGTCGACGCCGAGCTCCACCGTCAGCAGTCCACCCTCGAAATGATCGCCTCGGAGAACTTCGCTCCGGTCGCCGTCATGGAGGCGCAGGGCTCCGTCCTCACCAACAAGTACGCCGAGGGCTACCCCGGCCGCCGCTACTACGGCGGTTGTGAGCACGTCGACGTGGTCGAGCAGATCGCGATCGACCGGATCAAGGAACTGTTCGGCGCCGAGGCCGCGAACGTCCAGCCGCACTCCGGTGCGCAGGCGAACGCCGCCGCGATGTTCGCGCTGCTGAAGCCGGGCGACACGATCATGGGCCTGAACCTGGCCCACGGCGGTCACCTGACCCACGGCATGAAGATCAACTTCTCCGGCAAGCTCTACAACGTGGTCCCGTACCACGTCGACGAGAGCGGCCTCGTGGACATGGAGGAGGTCGAGCGCCTCGCCAAGGAGTCCCAGCCGAAGATGATCGTGGCCGGCTGGTCCGCCTACCCGCGCCAGCTCGACTTCGCCGCCTTCCGCCGCATCGCGGACGAGGTCGGCGCGTACCTGATGGTCGACATGGCGCACTTCGCGGGCCTGGTCGCGGCCGGTCTGCACCCCAGCCCGGTGCCGCACGCCCATGTCGTCACCACCACCACGCACAAGACCCTCGGCGGTCCGCGCGGCGGCGTGATCCTCTCCACCCAGGAGCTCGCCAAGAAGATCAACTCGGCGGTCTTCCCGGGCCAGCAGGGCGGCCCGCTGGAGCACGTGATCGCGGCCAAGGCGGTCTCGTTCAAGATCGCGGCGGGCGAGGAGTTCAAGGAGCGCCAGCAGCGCACCCTGGACGGCGCCCGCATCCTCGCCGAGCGCCTGGTCCAGCCGGACGTCACCGAGGTGGGCGTCTCCGTCCTCTCCGGCGGCACCGACGTGCACCTGGTCCTGGTCGACCTGCGCAACTCCGAGCTGGACGGCCAGCAGGCCGAGGACCGCCTCCACGAGCTGGGCATCACGGTCAACCGGAACGCCATCCCGAACGACCCGCGCCCTCCGATGGTCACCTCGGGCCTGCGGATCGGCACCCCGGCCCTGGCCACCCGCGGCTTCGGCGCCGAGGACTTCACCGAGGTCGCGGAGATCATCGCCTCCGCTCTCAAGCCGGCCTACGACGCCGACGACCTCAAGGCCCGCGTCGTCGCACTGGCCGAGAAGTTCCCGCTGTACCCCGGCCTGAAGTAGCACCTGGCCTGCGATTCTGCGCATAAAGGCGGGGCACCGCGCACACTGAACGAGTGAGCGCGGTGCCCCGACCCGTGTCCCCCGCTCCACCCTTTGCACCTGATTGTCCCGCGGGCCCCACCCCGGCCCGTACCGAACCACCTGGCCCGTTCCCGCACCACCCAGGCAGACAACGGCGTCTTCCAACCCCAAGGAGTCCTCCCGTGGCCATCTCGGTCTTCGACCTCTTCTCGGTCGGCATCGGCCCGTCCAGCTCCCACACGGTGGGCCCGATGCGGGCCGCCCGGATGTTCGCGCGCCGCCTGAAGAACGAGGGGCTGCTCGCACACACCGCCTCGATACGGGCCGAGCTGTACGGCTCCCTCGGCGCGACCGGCCACGGCCACGGCACGCCCAAGGCGGTCCTGCTCGGCCTGGAGGGCGAGTCGCCCCAGACCGTGGACGTGGAGTCGGCCGACGGCCGGGTGGAGGAGATCCGCTCCAGCGGCCGGATCAACCTGCTCGGCATGCACGAGATCGCCTTCGCCTTCGACGACGACCTGATCCTGCACCGCCGCAAGGCGCTCCCGTACCACGCCAACGGGATGACGATCCTGGCGTACGACACCGAGGGCGCCCCGCTTCTGGAGAAGACGTACTACTCGGTCGGCGGCGGCTTCGTCGTGGACGAGGACGCGGTGGCCGGCGAGAACCCGATCGTCCCGGACGACACGGTCCTGCGGCACCCCTTCCGCACCGGGGACGAGCTGCTGCGCCTCTCCCGCGAGACCGGCCTCTCCATCTCCTCGATGATGATGGAGAACGAGCTGGCCTGGCGCACCGAGGCGGAGATCCGCTCCGGCCTGCTGGACATCTGGCGCGTCATGCAGGCCTGCGTCTCGCGCGGCATGTCCCGCGAGGGCATCCTCCCCGGCGGCCTCAAGGTCCGCCGCCGCGCCGCGAACTCGGCCCGCCAGCTGCGCGCCGAGGGCGACCCGCAGGCCCACGCCATGGAGTGGATCACCCTCTACGCGATGGCGGTCAACGAGGAGAACGCGGCGGGCGGCCGTGTGGTCACCGCCCCCACCAACGGCGCGGCGGGCATCATCCCGGCCGTCCTGCACTACTACATGAACTTCGCGGCCGGCGGCTGCACCGAGACGGAGAAGGAGGACAGCGTCGTCCGCTTCCTCCTCGCCGCCGGGGCGATCGGCCTCCTCTTCAAGGAGAACGCCTCCATCTCCGGCGCCGAGGTCGGCTGCCAGGGCGAGGTCGGCTCGGCCTGCTCGATGGCGGCCGGAGCCCTGGCCGAGGTCCTGGGCGGCTCCCCCGAGCAGGTGGAGAACGCCGCCGAGATCGGCATGGAACACAACCTGGGCCTGACCTGCGACCCGGTCGGCGGGCTCGTCCAGATCCCGTGCATCGAGCGCAACGGCATGGCGGCGGTCAAGGCCGTGACGGCGGCGAAGATGGCGCTGCGCGGGGACGGCAGCCACAAGGTCTCCCTGGACAAGGTCATCAAGACCATGAAGGAGACGGGCGCCGACATGAGCGTGAAGTACAAGGAGACGGCCCGGGGCGGGCTCGCGGTGAACATCATCGAGTGCTGAGAACGGCTTGCGGACCGGAATTCAACGGAATGAAGACCGTGGCCGGACTGGCATTTCCAGGAGATCGGTCCGGCTGCCGTTTCCGCGGTGCGTCACACGCACACCGAACGCCCCCCCATTTCTTCTTGACCGCCATGAGATATTCCAGAGATTTCCGGGAAACCGTTCATGGTGCGATTCGCTGCCGTCAGTCGCTGTAGCCGCCCGTGAAAACGGGCCCTCCCCGGGTCTTCCGGGCCTGTCCGATGAAAGCCGGATGAAAGCCCGACGAAAGTCCTCTACGCACACCCCGCCGCCCTCGTCCGCGCCGACAATGCTCCGGCGTGAGTCCGTGGGCCATCGCGTCATCGGGCTCCGCGGCCGGCGGAGCCCGGGGGCAGCGCCCCGGGGGGCTCGGCGGTCTGCTCACCGAGTACCGCCGCATTGGTCGGCTCACCGCAGGAAGGCCCGCGAAAAGGCCAGGCCAGGCCCCGTCCGTGCGTGCGGAACCGAGGGCCGTGCCACCTGACGGCCTGTTGACAGGCGGGCTGACGGGCAGGTAGCCCCCTCAAGGCTGGTCACCCTGCCGTGAGATGACGCCGCTGCGCGAGGCTTCCGCGACATCACCACCGTCGCGCCCCGTCGCACGATGGCTCACCCCCAACAGCGAATCCGACGCTCCTGCCGACCTGCCCTCAGCCGGCCCCGTCGTCGATTACTCCGCTATCCAAGAGGAAACCTTCTCCACCCGCCAGGTCCACCGACGCCACACCTCGTGGTCATGAGCGTGTGCGCGACCGCGGTCCGGGGAACCACCTCTCGCCGTCGGAGTACGGCGTCACTCAACCGAACTTCCCCGCCACCGCATCACGCGATCCAGCCGAAAATCAGGCGACTTCACATGAGGATCTGCCGCTTCGGGAAACGGCAAAGCTAGGTTGGCCGAATGAACTCATTATCTGGCCGATCCGGAATGGATCGGCGGGCGCTGGTAGCCGCGTCCACCACTGTGGTGCTCTGGGCCTCGGCGTTCGTGTCCATTCGCGCCGCCGCCGACTACTTCGACCCCGGGGCTCTGGCGCTGGGGCGGCTGCTGACAGGCTCCCTCGCGCTGGTCTGCCTGCTGGTGGTGCAGCGCGGTGGAGTGCCGCCGCGGCAGGCCTGGCCCGGGATCGTGGGGTCGGGGGTGCTCTGGTTCGGCGTCTACATGATCGTGCTGAACTGGGGCGAGCAACTGGTGGACGCGGGAACGGCGTCCATGGTCGTCAACGTGGGGCCGATGGTGATCGCGCTGCTCGGCGGCTGGTTCCTCAAAGAGGGATTCCCGCCCCTGCTGCTGGCCGGCATGGCCGTGTCGTTCGTCGGCGCGGTGGTCGTCGGCGTCTCGACCTCCGGCGGCGGATCGTCCTCGGTCCTCGGCCTGGCGCTCTGCCTGCTGGCTGCCGTGGCGTACGGGGCCGGTGTGGTGTTGCAGAAGCCCGCACTGCGGCATGCGAGCCCGATGCAGGTGACGACGTACGGCTGTCTCATCGGCACCGTCGCATGTCTGCCGTTCAGCGGGCAGTTGGTGTCGAACCTGTCCCAAGCGCCACTGGCAGCCACGCTCAACGTCGTCTATCTGGGGCTCTTCCCCACGGCACTGGCCTTCACCACCTGGGCGTACGCGCTGTCGCGGACCACCGCCGGGAAGCTGGGGGCAACCACCTACGCGGTGCCCGCCGTGGTGATCGTCATCTCGTGGCTCGCCCTGGACGAGGTGCCGGGCTGGGTCACACTCCTCGGCGGCGCCATCTGCCTGGGTGGAGTGGCCGTGTCCCGCATGCCGGGCTTCCGCAGGCGGGGAGATGAGGAGAGCGCGGCGCCGGCCGCTGCGGCGGAGACAGCGCGCTGAGTCACGGGCCGAGGCCGGCAGAGCCGGCGGCGACACCGACAGGGGCGGAGACACGATCTCCCCGCCCCTGTTCTCCTGCCCGCTCGTCCCCCTCTTTCCGCGCCTGACGCTTCACAGGATGAGCGTGGTCTCATTTCTTCCCAGCTCGTAGCCGAACTGGATTCGGGTGTGCGCCCCCAGCTCATGTTTCATCGCCGCGATATGCCCTTGCAGTGACCGTTCACTGATACCGAGCCGACGGGCGATCTGCTTGTCGGGATATCCGGCTATGAGCAGCTTTCCGATCGACTTCCGCAGCGAGGGGATGACCTGCTCGGCCGCTCTCGCGGCATGTGTCGAAACGAAGGGAAAGGGCTTCGCGCGGTCCCATGAGCGTTCGAATATGTCTCTGAGGAAGCGCACGATCGCGGGCTCTCTGATGGCAATGGCGTTGCTACGGCTCTCGTTGGCGGAGATGAAGGCGACGCTTTCGTCGACGATGATGATCCGGTCGTAGAACTCGGCCAGCGTTCTGACCTGAACTCCGTAATCGGAGACGGTCCGCACGTACTTCTTGGTCGCTTCGTCGAATCGCGTGGTGTGCTGATAAAGAGTGCGCATCGCGACGCCCTCTTCTATCTGGCGGCGTACGGATGCGAGGGCCTCGTCCAGAACCGGCCCGGGGCGCGGCCCGTCGGGCTGCGCGGTCAGGATCTCCTTGCGTGCGCCGGCGAGTGCCTCGTCGATGGCGGTGGCAATGGCTTCGAGCCCGTAGTGGTACTCGATGCTGGGGTCGGCGGGAGCTTCTTCTGCCGTCGTCGTTGCGGCTGAGGCCGAGGGTGGGCCGCCGGCGACCAGCCGGGAGAGCGCCTGTAAGTGCTCGACCATGAGCTGTTGCACACCATTCGGGCCTTCCGAGATTTCACGTTCCATTCATACTCTCCAACTTAACCGGTCGTCCTGCCAGTTCGCTGACTCCTGTGGGCCCTCAAAATGCAGGCTGATGCCCCATATCTACTACTGTACGACTTCCGGGTCCATCAGGTCTCGGCAATGCGAAAGTATGAGCTACCTCGGACCTTGAGTCCAGGGTGACCCGGGTGCCACAGTGCTCGAGGCCGGTCGCGGCAATCGACCTCGACTCCGGCGACAATCCAGGGACACGCGTCCCACCCTTTCGAAAGGATCAACAAAATGTGGGCACACCCTTCCCGCGCCCGTACGTTACTCCCGCTGGCCCTAACGGTCTGCATTGTCTTTTCGGCCACTGCGGCCACATTGGCCGACGACGTGCTCGCGGCGCCCTCCACGAACGCCGGCACCTCTCACCGCGTATCCGGCGAGGTAATCACTCCGGCCGATGTTGGCTGGAACTCACCCACGCCCAAGACAACCCCGTGAGCGCGGCCGCTCGGGCGAACTCTTCCTCCTGGTTCATCCGCGACCACGCGGAATCCGAGTTCCCGACCGCCGCACGCGTCTACTGTTTCCCGCACGCGGGCGGTAACCCGCGCCTGTTCCTCAGCTGGCAGTCGGACCTGGCGGATACGGCAGAGATCGCCGCACTCTGCCTGCCGGGACGCGGCCGCCGCTACCGGGAGCCCGCCCCCACCGATGTCGCGGAACTCGCCGACGCGGTGGCGCGCGAGATCACCGCCACCGCCGACCGTCCCTTCATCCTCTTGGGGCACAGCTTCGGCGCGGTGCTGGCCTTCGAGGTCGCGCGTCGGATCGGCCACATGCCGGACTTCCGCCACCTCGTCGCCTCCGGCTGCGCCGGCCCCGCTCTGCTGCCGACCCAGCGGGTGGTGGAGGCCGCCCGGCTGGAGGGCCGGGAGTTCACGGAAGCCGTGGGCTTCTTCGGCGGCCTGCCTCCGGAGGTCGTGGCCGACGAAACCCTCCAGGAGCTGCTTCTGGCGCACCTGCGCGCCGACTTCCGCCTGGTCGCCGGGTACACGTACCGGCCGGCCGCGCCGCTGACCGTACCGGTGACCCTGATCAACGGTCTGGAGGACCCGCACGTCGGCGAGGCCGCGCTCGAGCCCTGGGAGCGGGAATGCCTCCGGCCTCCGGCCCGGCACTGGCGCGAGGGCGGCCACTTCTACTTCGACGGCCGCTCCCGGACCGTCACCGACACCCTGCGGTCGCTCCTGTCCGGAGCACCCGGGGACGGGCATCCTGTCGACGGGCACGTCGTACTCATCTGAGCGTGCCGCACCCGTAGGACACCGACGTCACAGAGGAACTTCCGTCGTGAACCCATCCATCACCCCTTCCGTGGACCCCGCCGACCAGCACGCCCGCGCCCACGCCTTCCGCCGGCTCCACGAGGGCCCCGCACCCTTCGTCGTCCCCAACCCGTGGGACGCGGGAACCGCGCGGCTGCTGACCGGACTCGGCTTCGCCGCCCTCGCCACCACCGGCGCGGGACTCTCCTACAGCCTGGGCCTGCCGGACGGTACGAACCGAGTGGGCAGGCAGGAGTTCCTCGCCAACGCGGCGCAGATCGTGGCCGCGACACACCTGCCGGTCTCCGCCGACCTGGAGAGCGGATTCGGCGACACCCCGCAGGAGGTGGCCCGGACCATCGAGCTCGCCGCCGCGGCGGGCCTGGTCGGCGGCTCGATCGAGGACTCCACGGGCCGGGCCGACGATCCCGTACGCCCCCTGGAGGAGGCGGTGGAACGGGTGGCCGCGGCCGTCGCCGCCGCCCGGGAGCTCGACTTCCCCTTCACCGTGACCGCCCGCGCCGAGAACTTCTTCCAGGGCCGCGCCGACCTCCCGGACACCATCCGCCGGCTACGGGCCTACGAGGCCGCGGGCGCCGATGTGCTCTACGCACCCGCCCTCCCCGATCGTGAGGCGGTCCGCGCGGTGTGCGCCGCCGTCACCCGCCCGGTCAACGTCCTGATGGGTTCACCCGCCCTGCCCCTGTCCGTCGCGGAACTCGGTGAACTCGGCGTACGGCGCATCAGCGTCGGCTCGGCCCTGGCCCGAGCCGCGCTCGGTTCGGTCGTCCGCGCCGCCGAGGAGATCCGTACCCACGGAACCTTCGGCTTCGGGACGGACGCCCTCCCCTACCCCCAAGTCAACGCGGCGATGACACCGGCCCCACCGGCCGGCCAGGAAGGTGACTCCACAGGGTGAACGCCATTCCCGTCCATCTGTCCGCCCCCTCCTACGTCCTCGGCGAGAGCCCGGCCGATCACTCCTCCATAGCGAACCTGACCGCACGCGCCGCCGAACTGCGGATACCGGCCAAGGCCTCCTTGTGGGGCTGGGGAACGGTCCACCGCACCGGAAAGAGCCTGGAGACGCTGGCGGTGGAGAGCGGCCGGGCGGCGCTCACCGCGGCCGGGGCGGGGCCCGAGGAGGTCGACGCCCTCATCCTGTGCTCGACCCGGTTCCCCGGCGGCCCCCGGACCCACGGGGATTTCGTCCACGCCGTCATGACCGGCCTCGGACTGACCGATACGGCCTTCACCGGCATCACCCTGAACCGCTGCACCAATCTGCTGGTCGGACTGCGTATGGCGCAGGCGCTGGTGGCCTCCGGGCAGCACCGCACGGTGCTGGTGGTCACCACCGACCGGATCCCGGACGAGGCGATCCGGATGGAGGACTTCGCTCTGTTCAGCGACGGTTCGGCCGCCTGCCTGGTGAGCGGCCGGCGGTACGGCGAGGACGCGTACGAGATCCTGGGCAGCGCCTGCGCCCAGGACCCGCCCTCCCTCGGCTGGTCCCACGAGATCAGCTCGGACCTGGCCCGAGTGGTCAACGACCGGATCCTCACCCCCCTCGACCTGACCCTCCAGGACGTGGACGGCGTACTGCACCCCAACCTCTTCAAGCCGATCATCGTGCTGAAGGAGCATCAGGCCGGTTTCACCGCACGGCAGTTGTTCCTGGACAACATCGCCCGCGTCGGCCACTGCTTCGCAGCCGACCCCCTGATCAATCTCGTGGACCGCGCCGACGCGGGGCGACTGCGCGACGACGGTCACTACCTACTGGCATCGAGCGTGCCGGGCGTCCGTGTCGGCGTACTCCTTCGCCGACTGGCCGCCGCCCAGCAGCCGACGAGCAATGAGACCTCGGAGTCCTGATGAACGCACACGCCGGATTTCCCCTTCCGGACCTGACCACGTCCCTGCCCGGCGCGGCCTTCCGGTTCAGCCCGCGAGCCGCCGAGGACGCCGCCGCGGTTCTCGGCGCCGGGCCGGCCGACATCTTCCGCCAACTCCTCGACGACCAGGAGAGCGAGACAACCCTCCTCGTCGCTCGCCGGACGCTCCACGCCTTCCTGCCCCCTGCCGGGGAAGAGACCACCACGGACGCGGAGACGATCGCCGCCCGCGTCCGGCAGGCCCGCACCGCCCTCGAACCGTCCCTCGCCGATCTGCGCAGGCGCGGGTCGGAGACGTACCGCCTCGTCCTGCGCCAGCGCGCACCGCTCATGCTGCTCGCCGGCTGCTGGCTGGACACCGTCTCGCAGACCGCCACGCAGCCGTCGGTCATCGTCAACCGGCTCTTCGGTCAGCACTTCTTCCTTCAGGGCGAGGGCACCCCCGAGCGCGGGTTACCGGCCCGGCGGCGGCGGGCGCTCATCGAGCGCGAGGTGCACCTGCCCGAGATCGGGACCGTGGACTTCTTGAAGGAGACCGAGGCTCGCCCGCTCACCGCGCTGCACGCCTCCTTCTACCTCGCGCTCTCCCGGCTGCCCGCGTCGTTCCTGCCCGAAGTGGTCGGCGTGCAGTACGCCGTGAACGCCCTGGGGGTCGACGATCTGCTGCTGGGAACGGAGACTCCCTTCCTGGCCGAGGAGGAGGCCCGTTCGGTCCTCGCCGAGTACCTCAGGATGACCGAGGCCTCGCCGACCGGAGCGCGGGACCGGCAGCGGATGACCGCCGCCATCGAGCTGGTGCTGCGGCTGGAGCGCGAGCACACCACGCTCCTGGGCGAACTGGCCGACTGGCACGACGGGCTGTCCCTGGATGCCGAGGTCGGGCGGATCGTGGCCCGGCACGCGCCGTACGCGGGCCGCCAGCATCGCAGTGTGCGCATCGGCGACCGGCGGCTGTCGGAGTGGCTCGACGACGAGAACATGGACCTCGCGGCCTTCGTCGGCCAGTTCCGCGAAGCCCGGCAGATGAAACCCGCCCGCGAGGGCGTGTGCCGGTTCCTGCGGTCCATCAAGTTCGGCGGGCCCATGTTCGGCATCTTCGACGCGCACGAGGCGGCCGTGTTCACCAGGTGGGCCCAGGCCATCGAGGCGGGTGAACCGGCGGACCTCGACTTCCGGCCGAACACCGCCGGCGACGAACAGGCCCTGGCCTGGACCGAGGCGCTGCGCGGCAGCGACCCGGCCGATACGGTCTTCGCCGAGGCCCCGACCGACCTCGACCACCGCCGGCTGCTGCACCGCCTGGTCAACATCGAGCAGTTCCCCCACATCCTGGGGACCGCCTGGGAACGGGTCCAGGCCAACCTCGCCGAAGCGGAGCTGCTGTTCGGCTGTGGATCGGGCGGCATCCTCACCGACGCCGAGTTCTTCGACTACACGCCCGAGGCGCTGATGGCGCGCGTCGACGCGATCTACTGGGACAAGCTGGTCGACCCGTACCAGCCCCTCACGGACGTCCCCGACCGCGACACCGTGATCTTCGAGCAGAGCACCTTCGCCCTCGGCAACCTGATCGACGGCACCTGGGCCCAGCGCATCGGCAACCTCGGCCGCAACCACCGGCAGAGCGACCACATGCTGTTCTCCATCTACGCCGACGAGATGGGCCGCGGCGACGTCGCCAAGAACCACGTCACGATCATCCACCAGGTACTGGCCAGCATGGACATCCACCTGCCGCACATCCGGCAGGACGCGTTCCTGGAGCAGAGCGACCTGCCGGACGAGCTCTACGGGGTCTCCATCCACCAGGTGTGCCTGTCGCTCTTCCCCGACACCCTCTACAACGAGATCCTCGGCTACACCCTGGGCATCGAGATGTTCGGGCTCGGCGCGATGCGGCTCCAGGAGATACAGAAGCTGCGCCGCCACAACCTCGACGCGACCTACGAGCAGGCCCACCTGTCGATCGACAACTTCTCCGCCGGGCACGCCCGTCAGGCGGCCGACATCATCGTCGCCTACCTCGACGACATCCGGCGCAACTCCGGTGAGGAGGCGGTCCAGCGGGAGTGGCGCCGCATCTGGCGCGGTTACGCCTCCTTCGCCTACTACGTCGAACACAAGCTGGTCGGCCGGGTCCGCGCCGAGCAGTCGGCCGCCGCCCGCGCCGACGACGATGCCGGCCTGCTCATCTGACGTCTGCCGCCGGGCACCCCCTCGGCCGGCCCCACGCAGGGAGAACCGCTTTGGAACCGACCAGCGCTTTCGATCAGGAGATCCTCGCCCTGCCCTTCTACGACGACCGGCACCGCCGCCTGGCGAACTCCATCGGCACGTGGTGCGACGGCCGTGCCCCCCTGTGGAAGGAGGTCCGCCGGGAGGACCCGGAGAAGGCCGGACGGCGTCTGGTCCGGATGCTCGGCGAGGACGGCTGGCTCGCCTTCCTGGACCCGCGGTCCGCGCCCGGGGGTCCGTCCGGTGACTTCCGCACCATCAGCCTGATGCGCGAGGCGCTCGCCTACGCCGAGGACCTGGCCGACTTCGCCTTCTCCATCCAGGCCCTCGCCGCCACCCCTGTCATCCGGTACGGCAGCGAGGAACAGAAGGAGCACTACCTGCCGCGGATGGCCAAGGGCTCGCTCATCGGCGCGTTCGCGGTCTCCGAGCAGGAGGCGGGTTCGGACATCGCCTCGGTCGGGCTGCGGGCCGAGCCGGAGGAGGACGGCGGCTACGTCCTGAACGGGCAGAAGGCGTGGATCGCCAACGCCGGGATCGCGGACGTGTACGTCGTCATCGCCCGCACCGGCGAGGGCCCCGGCCCGCTGGGGCTCACCGCCTTCCTCGTCCCGGCCACCACCCCCGGCCTGCGGGCCCATGACCGCCTGGACGTGGTCGCTCCGCGCGCCTTCGCCCACCTCTCCTTCGAGAACTGCCGGGTGCCCCGGGAAGCCGTGCTGGGCAGGCCGGGCAAGGGCTTCGTCATCGCCATGGACCTGCTGGAGCGGTTCCGTATGACCGTCGGCGCGGCGGCGCTCGGCTTCGCCCGCCGGGCCGCCGACACAGCGCTGGCCCACGCCCGGACCCGGCGGATCGGCAACGAGAGGCTGGTCGACCTCCAGCTGACCAAGGCGGCCCTGGCCGATATGGCCGTCCGGCTCGACGCGGCGGCGCTGCTGGTGGCGCGAGCGGGCTGGGAGATCGACCACGGGAGCAGGCGCTTCGCCCGGCATTCGAGCATCGCCAAGCTGTACGCGACCGAGGAGGCCCAGCACATCGTCGACTCCGCCGTGCAGTTGCTCGGCGCGGCGGGGGTGGCCGGAGACAGTGTCACCGAGCGTCTGTACCGGCAGATCCGTTCCCTGCGGATATACGAGGGGACCTCGGAGGTCATGCGGCTGACGATCGCCGGCACCCTCGACGCCCGGCGCGCCACGCTCCCCGCCCGCTTCCTCTGACGCCCCCTTCCCCTCGGCGGGCCGACGGCCCGCACCGGAGCACCGGTCCCCGGCGAGGAGCACCCAGGTGACCTGGCCGATCGAAGCGGTCAGGGCGGTCACCGGGACGCTGCCGCCCTCCGGGCCACCCGGACCGACCGCAGTGACCTGCCGGCCACGGGGCAGCGCCCGGATCCCGCTGCCGTAGCGGCGTGTCCGCCTTCCACGACGAGCACCGCACACGGCTACCGCCTGCCCTTTTCCACTGGATTTCTCATCACAAGTCGCCAGTTTGCCCACAAAGGAGAATGAAGCAGATGTCGGACAATCCGCTCCTCTGGATGCGGGCCGAATCCCGGCCGAGCGAACGCCGCGCACCCCTCGTCCCCGAGGACGCGGCGCGCCTGGTGAGCCAGGGCGCACAGATCACCGTGGAGGCGTCCGCGCAGCGCGCCTTCCCCCTCGACGACTACCTCGCCGCGGGCTGCCGCACCGCCCCGGCGGGCAGCTGGACCGCCGCGCCCGACGACGCCCACATCCTGGGCCTGAAGGAGCTGCCCGCAGAGCCGGCCGACCTGACTCACCGGCACATCTACTTCGGGCACGCCTACAAGGGCCAGACCGGCGCGGGCGAGCTGCTCGCCCGGTTCACGGCCGGCGGCGGCAGGCTCCTCGACCTGGAGTACCTGACCGGCGGCACCGGCCGGCGGCTGGCCGCCTTCGGCTACTGGGCGGGCTACGTCGGCGCGGCCCTGGCCGTGCTGCACCGACGCGGGCGGCTGCGGGCCCCACTGGCCCCGACCGGTCGAACCGCGCTGGACTCCCTGCTGGACGAGCCCGGCGAGAACGGGAGCGCGCTGGTGATCGGCGCCCTCGGGCGCAGCGGCCGTGGCGCGTGCGACGCCCTGGTCGCCGCCGGGTTCACACCCACCCGGTGGGACGTGGCGGAGACGGCCACGCTGGACCGGGCGGCCCTGCTCGACCACGACATCCTCGTCAACACCGTCCTGATGACCCGGCCCACGCCGCCCTTCCTGACCCACGGGGACCTCGACGGCCCCCGCCGCCTCTCCGTGGTGGCGGACGTCACCTGTGACGTGACCTCGGCCTGCAACGTCCTGCCGGTCTACACCGAACTCACCGACTGGGACCGGCCGGTGCGCCGCCTGCGCGACGGTGACCGGCCGGCCGACCTCATCGCCATCGACAATCTGCCGTCGCTGCTTCCGGTGGAGGCCAGCCGCGCCTTCTCGGCGGAGCTGTGGCCCTTGCTGGCGAACCTGGGCGGCTCGGATCCGGTCTGGACGCGCTGCCTGGGCGCCTTCGAGACCGCCGTCGCCGGGTTCGGGAACAGCGACCCCACCGAGCACCGCGCGGACGGGAACGACGGCCGGCCCCGTGAGGACAAGGAGTACGCCGATGCCCGCTGACTCGACATCGCCCGGCCCGGTGCCCGCGAGCGGCACCGTCCACTGGATAGGCACCGGCCTCTCGACCGGTCGCAGCGGCCTCGGGTTCCTGTGCGCGCAGGCCGATCGCGTCGTGCTGTGGGACCGTACGGCCGAGCGCGCGGCCGAACGGCTCGCCGCCCTGGACCTGATCGGCCACGCCGAGGTGCGGGCCCTGACGGACGGGGCCCTGGAGGCCGAGGTGGGCGCCGGAGACGTGATCGTCTCGATGCTGCCCGCCGCCGAACACCCACGGCTGCTGCGCCTCGCCATCGACCGCCGGGCCCACTTCGCCTGCACCAGCTACGTCTCCGAGGAGATCGCCGGACTGGCGGAGCGCGCCGCCGAGGCCGGCCTGGTGGTGCTGACCGAGGCCGGACTCGACCCGGGCATCGATCACCTGATGGCCCATCTGCTGGTCGGGAAGGCCCGTGAGGCGATCGGGGACACCGCCGAGTCGGTGGACTTCACCTCCTACTGCGGCGGCATCCCGGCTGTTCCCAACGCGTTCCGCTACCGCTTCAGCTGGGCGCCGTACGGCGTGCTCGCGGCGCTCGGCTCCCCCGCGCGCCGTATCGCCGAAGGCGTGGAGAGCACCGCCGTCCGCCCGTGGGAGGCCACCACCGTCCACCGCCTGGGCGGCGAGGACTTCGAGGTCCACCCCAACCGCGACAGCGTGCCCTTCGTGTCCCAGTACGGCATCCCCGAGGGCTGGCGGCTGCGGACCTTCGTCCGCGGCACCCTGCGCAACGCGGGCTGGCGCGACGCCTGGGAACCGGTCTTCCGCGTGGTGAGCGCCGGCGACCAGGCACAGGTCCGCCGGCTCGCCACGGAGCTGGCCGAACTCCACCCGACCACCGAGAGCGACCGCGACCGCGTGGTGCTCTCCGTGGCGCTGGACGTGCGCGCGGCGGGCGGGAGGCGCTGGCAGGGCTCGTACCTGATGGACCTCACCGGCGAGGAGTCGGAGAGCGCGATGGCCCGAGCCGTCTCCCTGCCGATCGCCTACGGCGTCACCCGGGTGATGGCCGGGGCGCTGCCTCCCGGTCTGAACCGCGCCGGCCGGCCGGCCGGGGAAGCCGTCCGCTGGATGGCCTTCCTGGACTCCCACGGCCTGGGCAGCACGTTCGTCGACACCGCCCCCGCCCTCATCAGCACGACTGGGCCGGTCAGCCACCGGCACGCCTTGAAGGAGAGGACCGCATGAGTACCGACATCCGTCCCGGGTCCGGCCACTACCGCTGCATCGGCATCGGGGTGGGCCCGGCGAACCTGAGTCTGGCCTCACTGCTCCATGGTCGCCCGCAGGTGAACAACCTCTTCATCGACCGGAAGGAAGCCTTCGGCTGGCACGACAACCAGCAGATACCCGGCGCCACGCTCCAGGTCTCCATGTTCAAGGACCTGGTCAGCCTCGCCGACCCCAAGAGCCCCTTCTCCTTCCTCTCCTACCTGCACGAGCAGGGCCGGGTGTACCACTTCCTGAACGCCCAGTTCTCCGACGTACCGCGCCTGGAGTTCCGCAACTACCTGGCGTGGGCCTCCCGGCGCAACCCCAACGTCGTCTTCGGCGAGACGGTGCTGGAGGTCGGCTTCGACGACGTCTTCACCCTGCGCACCGACCGCCGCACGGTGACCGCCGACAACATCGCCGTCGGCGTCGGCAACCAGCCCTGGGTCCCGCCGCAGGGCACGCTCGGCCGCACCCAGTTCCACGTCAACGACTACGTCGAGGCGGCCCGGAACCTGGGCGGCAAGCGGGTCGTCGTGGTCGGCGGCGGGCAGTCCGGCGCCGAGGCGTTCCTGGACCTGATCTCCCGCTCCGGCGACGAGCTGCCGCGCCGCGTCTCGTGGATCTCGCGCCGCCGCAACTACTTCCCGATCGACGACTCGCCCTTCACCAACGACTACTACATGCCGTCCCACTCGGACTACTTCTACGGCCTGCTCCCGGAGACCCGCGCCACCTTCAACGCCCAGCACGTCCTGAGCAGCGACGGCATCTCCGAGTCCACGCTGAGGGACGTCTACCAGGCCGTCTACGTCCACCGCTTCGTGGAGGGCAACACCGACCTCGTCGGGCTGCACCCCAACCGCGACGTCGTCGCGGTCGAGGAGAACGCCGTCGACGGCTGGGACCTGACCGTCCGGCACAACGACGAGCCCGGCGCCCCGGCCGAACACTTCGACGCGGACGTCATCGTCTGGGCCACCGGCTTCCGGCCGGCCCGGATGGACTTCCTCGCGCCGATCGCGGACCGGCTGGAGCGCGACGGCGACGAGCTGCGCATCGACGAGGACTTCGCGGTGCGCTGGGACGGCCCGGCCGACCGCAGCGTCTTCGTCCAGAACGCCGCCCGCGGGCAGCGCGGCCTGGCCGACCCCAACCTCAGCCTGAACGCCTGGCGCAGCCAGCGCATCGCGGACCGCCTCTTCGGGGTACGGACCCACGAGCAGCTGGCGTCCTTCATCGAATGGTCCTCCAAGACCCCCGGGGCGAGCGCCGCGCGGAGCATCGGATGACTCCGCCCCGGCAGGGCCGAACGGCCTACGACGTCGCGGTGGTCGGCGGCGGTGTACTCGGCCTCACCATCGCCCAGGAGATCGTCTCCCGGGCGCCGCACGCCCGCGTGGTGGTCCTGGAGCGGGACGCCGTCGGCAGCGGCGCCAGCCGCCGCTCGGCCGGCCTGCACTTCCCGCGTGGCTCCACGGCGCGGCTCCGCGCGATGGCCGCCCACAGCCAGGAGCGGTACGCGGCGCTCAAGGCGGCCCGTCCCGAACTGCCCGTCCGCGGCCTGGGCATGACGGTGGTGGCCCCGGTCGCGGCGCGGGCGCGGCTGGAGGAGGTCTACCTGCCGCAGGCGCGGCTGCGGCCCGTCCCCGAGGTGGCCGGGAAGACCGCCCTGCTGCCGGAGGGCATGGCCGCCTGGGAGGGGGACGGATGCCAGTACGCCGACGTCCCCGCCCTCACCCAGCTGCTGGCGCGCGATCTGCGCCGGGCCACGGAGCTCCGCGAAGGGGTCGAGGTCACCGCGGTGACCCCCGGCGCCGGCTCGGTGGAACTCACCCTGGGCACGGGCGGCAAGCTCCGCGCCGGACACGTGGTCCTGGCGCCCGGCCCCTGGCTCGCGGCCCCCGCGTGGAAGGATCTCGTGTCACCGCTCGGGGCCCGGGTGAAGAAGGTCGTGGCCCTGCACATCGAGGTCCCGCCCACCGCCGATGACCGGGCAGTCGTCTTCCAGGACGAGGACGCCTTCCTGCTGCCGTACCACGAGCGCGGGCACTGGCTGTTCAGCTACACCTGCGAGGAATGGGACGTCGCCCCGGACACCGTCGCGGCGAGCCTGACACCCGCCGACCGGGACGCGGCCCTCACCGTCCTGGCCCGCTACGCCCCCCACCTGATCGAGCACTGCGTCTCCGGCCGGGTCTTCTGCGACGCGTACGGCCCCGGCCTCGAACCGCTCGTCCGCCCGCTGACGGCCGACGGCCGCGTGGTCTTCGCGGGCGCCGCCAGCGGCTCCGGGTACCGGCTGGCTCCCGCCATCGCGGCGGAGACCGCGCATCTGCTTCCCGTTCCGTCCCCCAGAAAGGGCGACCTCTCGTGATCATCAGCACCTATGACGACACCGTGCTCAGCGAGGCCTTCGGCATCGACATGAGCGACATCCAGGGTCTGGGTGTCGGCGCCGGCTGGGGCCGGGTCGCCCCCGGGGCCAGCTCCGCCAGCCACCAGCACGACGAGACCGAGTTCTTCGTGATCGTCGCCGGGCGGGGCGAGTTCACCGTCGACGGCGAGCGCCATCCGGCCGCTCCCGGCACGGTCGTCCTCTTCGAGCCGTTCGAGTCCCACGTTCTGGAGAACACCGGTGAGAGCGACCTGGTCTTCCTCACCCAGTACTGGCGGGACGCCGGCCGTGCCCTGGCCTCGGCGCTCGACACCGAGCGCAAGGACTTCGGCGACCGCCCCGTCTTCGTCTTCTCCACCCCGCCGACCCCCAACGGCGACCTGCACCTCGGCCACCTGTCGGGCCCCTACCTCGGTGCCGACGTCTACGTCCGCCACCAGCGGCTGAACGGCACCAGGGCCTGGCATCTGACCGGCAGCGACGACTACCAGAGCTATGTGATCGCCGCGGCCGCCGCCGACGGCGTCGAGCCCGCCGAAGCCGCCGCCCACTACAGCTCCGAGATAGCCCGGACGCTCGAGCTGATGGACATCTCGCCCGACCAGTTCACCGTCACCGACACCGCCCCGGAGTACCGGTCCGGTCTGCGGGACTTCTTCTCGCGGCTGGTCTCCTCGGGCCGGGTCACGGTCACCGAGGCCGACGCCCTGTTCGACGCGGAGAGCGGGCAGTACCTGTACGAGGTGGATGTCAAGGGGGTCTGCCCCGGCTGCGGTTCGGGTGCCGGCGGCAACATCTGCGAGCAGTGCGGTGAGCCCAACGTCGTCACCGACCTGACCGACCCGGTCTCCGCCCTCTCCCCGTCCGCCCCGCGCCGCGGCCCGGTCTCCCGCTGGTCGCTGCCGCTGCACGAGTTCCGCGAGGACCTCGACGCCCACCACCGCCTGGGCCGGGTTCCGGCCCGGCTGCGCGAGCTGACCGACCGCCTCTTCCGCCGCCCGAGCCTCGACGTCCCGGTCAGCCACCCCTCCGCCTGGGGCGTTCCCCCGGCCGAGAAGGAGCTGGACGGGCAGGTGATCTGGGTGTGGCCCGAGATGTCGTACGGCTTCCTGCACGGGATCCAGGCCCTGGGCGCGCGCCTCGGCGAGAGCTGGAAGGCCGCTGAGCCGGAGCAGGACTGGAAGGTCGTCCACTTCTTCGGCTACGACAACAGCTTCTACCACTCGGTGCTCTACCCGGCCCTGTACAAACTGGCCTTCCCGGGCTGGGCGCCGGACATCGACTACCACGTCAACGAGTTCTACCTGCTGGAGGGCGAGAAGTTCTCCACCAGCCGCCGCCACGCCATCTGGGGCAAGGAGATCCTCGGGCCGGACTCGGTCGACGCCGTCCGCTACTTCCTCTCCCGCACCCGCCCGGAGGCCGAGCGCACCAACTTCCGGCGCGCCGCGTACGAGGCGACCCTTGAGGACACCCTGATCGGCACCTGGCAGGCCTGGCTGAACGATCTCGGCTCCCGGGTCACCAAGCACTACGGCGGCACCGCCCCCGACGCCGGCACCTGGACACCGGAGCACTCGGCCTTCCTCGGCCGCCTGGGCAACCGCCTCGACGCGATCTCCGCCAGCCTCGGCTCCGAGGCCTTCTCCCTCAACGAGGCGGCCGCCGAACTCGACGGCCTCGTGAACGACACCGTGCGGTTCTCCCGCAAGGAGGGCCTGCTCGCCGGGTCCGCGGGCTGGGAGAGCGAAGCTCGTACCGTCATCGCCCTCGAACTGGCCGCGGCCCGGCTGCTCGCCCAGGTCGCCGCCCCGCTCATGCCCCGCTTCGCCGGCCGGGTGGCCGAGGCGCTCTCGCTGCCCGCGCCCGCCGTGTGGCCGCGTACGGTCGAACTCGTCGCCCCGGGCAGCGAGATCCGCCTCGCCGACGCCGTCTTCTTCGTCCGGCCGGACCGGCCGGCGCCCGAGGCCACCACCGACCCGCGCCTGGTCGGCTGGCTGAGCGGGCTCGTACGGACCCTGCTGCAACTGCCCGCCGACCATGTGGTCGCCACCCAGGGCCTGAACGCCCTCGGCACCAGTTCGCTACAGGCCGTGACGTTGCAGTACCAGCTCCTCGAGGCGCTCGACGTGGACGTCACCCTCGACGAACTGCTCGGTGCCGAGAACGTCTCCGCGCTCGCCGCCCTCGTGGAGGAGCGCGCCGAGGAGACCACCGTCGCCGAGCTGGCCGAGGCGGACCCCCGATGAGCTTCCACGACGTACTGCGTGAGATCGAGAGCCGCGGCCTGTTCGTGGAACTGTCCGGTAGCGACCTGCGTCTGCGGGGCGGCCGGGAGAACATGGAGCCGGAGTTCATCGCGCGGATCAAGGACGTGAAGGAAGACCTGATCTCCCACCTCCTCGAGGAGGAGAAGACCGGTCCGGGCTTCCCGCTCACCACCCTTCAGCGCGCCTATCTGCTGGGCCGCAGCGGCATCTTCGAGGTCGGCGATGTGGCCAGCCACGTCTACCACGAGATCGAGGGCTCCTGGGACGTGGACCGCCTGGAGGAGGCGCTGGCGGCCGTCATCGACGCCCACAGCGCCCTGCGGTCGCGCTTCCCCGCCGACGACCGGCAGGTCACCGGGGACCACGGGGCCCCGCTGCTGATCCCCCGCCTCGACCTGCGGTCGAAGAGCCCCGAGGAACAGGACCGGATCCGGGGCGAGCTGCGCGAGGAGCGCTCGCACCGGGTGCTCCCCTCCGACCGGGCGCCCCTGCTCGCCGTGGAGGTGACCCACCTCGCCGACGACCGGATGGTGCTGCACGTCAGCCACGACGGGCTGGTCATGGACGGGATCAGCATGTTCCTGTTCTTCCGCGCCTGGTGGAGGGAGTACCAGGGCACCGGCTCCGGCGGACCGGAGGAGCTGCTGTACGAGGACTACGTCACGGCCGTGGAAGCGGGGCGGGACCGCTCCCCGGCCCGCCGCTCGCGCGACTACTGGCTGGAGCGCGTCGACGAACTCGCCCCGCACCCCGATCTGCCGGTGCGCGTCAGCCCCTCGGCGCTGTCCTCGTCCCGGTTCACCCCGCGTCAGGTGCGCCTCGGCCCGGAGGCGTGGGCGACGCTCAAGGAGCGGGCCGCCGAGGCGGGCCTGACCCCGTCGGCCGTGCTGCTCGCGGCGTATGCGGAGACCCTGGCCACCTGGGGGGCCGGAGCCCGGTTCACGATCAACACCACTCTCGCCAACCGCCCGCCCATCCACCCCCGCGTGTTCCAGGCCATCGGCAACTTCTCGGACACCCTGCTGTTCGAGGCGGAGGTGGACAGGAGTCTCCCCTTCGTGGAGCGGGCCCTCGTCATGCAGAGCCGGCTGCGCAAGGACCTGGACCACCGGCACTTCTCCGGCGGCCAGGTCCTCCAGGAACTGGCGCGCCGCCGCGGCGGCGTGGCGGGCGCGCGGATGCCCTACACCTTCAACAGCGCGATCGGCCACGGCAGCACCGAGGCCGACGGCTCGGCCCTGGAACTCTTCGGCCCGGAGGTCTTCACCGTCTCCCAGACCCCGCAGGTCTGGCTGAACGCCTTCGCGATGGAGCAGCACGGCGGTCTCGTCGTCCAGATCGACGGTATCGACGAGCTGTTCCCGGAGGGGCTGCTGGACGCGTTCACCCACGGCTACCGGACCCTGCTGGAGGCCCTGACCGACCGCCGCTCCTGGCAGCGCACCTCCTTCGACCTGCTGCCCGAGGCGCAGGCCGAGCGGCGCCGCGAGGCCAATGACACGCAGGTCCCGCTGGTGCCGGCGATGCTCGGGGACGCGTTCGTGGAGCAGGCCCTGCGGACTCCGGAGGCGGCCGCGATCGTCACCTCCGGCCGTGAGGTCGGCTACGGCGAGCTGCTGCGGCGAGCCGCCGCCGCGGCCCGCCGGCTGCGCGAGGGCGGGGTGGGCCGGGACGAGCTGGTGGGCCTGGTGATGCACCGCGGTCCCGAGCAGATCGTCGGCATCCTCGCCACCGTGCTGGCCGGAGCGGCCTACCTGCCCGTGGACGCGGCTCTGCCCGCCGAGCGACAGGAGCACATGCTGCGCGACGGCCGGGTGCGCCTGATCCTCACCGACGCCGACCGGGAGGACACCAGCGGCGAGCGGGAGGTCATACGCCTCGACATCACCGACGACAGCGCCGGCAGCGGCGCCGACCGGGCGGAGGCCCCACCCGAGGTGCCCGCCCGGCTGCCCGGCTCGGACCCCGATGACCTCGCCTACGTGCTCTACACCTCCGGCACCACCGGCGTGCCCAAGGGCGTCATGGTCAGCCACCGCAACGTCACCAACGTCGTCGCCGACTGCCACAAGCGTTTCGGCATCGCCCCCACCGACCGCTTCTTCGCCATCAGCGCCTTCAACTTCGACCTGTCGGTGTGGGACGTCTTCGGCGCCCTCTCGGCGGGCGCGGCCCTGGTCATGCCGGACCGGGACAAGGCCGTGGACCCGGCGCACTGGCTGGAGCTGTGCGAGAGCGCGGGGGTGACGGTCTGGAACTCCGTCCCGGCCATCGTCGGCCTGCTGCACGACCAGGCGGTCGCGGACTCGGTGGTCCCCTCCGCGCTGCGCCTGGTGATGATGAGCGGCGACCGTGTCCCGCCGGCCCTGCCGGCCGCGCTGCGCGGGCTCAGGGCCGGCCTCGACGTGGTCTCCCTGGGCGGCCCGACCGAGACCACGATCTGGAACATCCTGCACCCGATCGGCCCGGACGAGGACGGCAGCCGGTCCATCCCGTACGGCCGCCCGAACGCCAACAACCGCGCCTACGTCCTGGACCGGGACGGCCTGGACGCCCCGGACTGGGTGACCGGGGAGATCTGCGCGGCGGGCACCGGCCTGGCCCGCGGGTACTGGGGCGACGAGGAGCGCACCGCCGAGCGGTTCTTCCACGACGCCGTGCGCGGCGAGCGGATGTACCGCACCGGAGACCTGGGCCGGATGCTGCCGGACGGAAACATCCAGATCCTGGGCCGCAGCGACTTCCAGATCAAGGTCAACGGCTACCGCATCGAGGCCGGCGAGGTCGAGACGCACCTGGTCGCCGTCCCCGGCGTCACCAAGGCCGTGGTCGCGGGCCGATCGGGCGCCCAGGGCGCCCGCCTGGTGGCCCATCTGGTGGCGGAAGGCGAAGGCCGCCCCACCGACACCGAGCTACGCGACGCGCTGCGCCGCCACCTGCCCGACTACATGGTGCCGACCACCGTCGTCTGGCACGCGGAGCTGCCGCTGACCCGGAACGGAAAGGTGGACCGCGACCAGCTGGCCACGGCAGCCGTCGCGGCAGCGCCACCCGACCAGGAGATCCGCAGCGGCGGTGAGCCCACCACGGAGACCGAGAAGGCCCTGGTCGAGATGTGGACGGCGGTGCTGCGCGGCACGCGGGTCGGCATCCACGACAGCCTGGGCTCGCTGGGCGGCGACTCCATCGCCGCGGCGCGCATCCTGACCGCCGTACGCAAGCAGTTCGGGATCACCGTCCCGCTCGACGCGTTCACCGAGATGGACTGCGTCCACGCACTGGCCGGGGCTCTCGACGAACAGCGGGCGGGGATGCCGTGATGACCGCCACCTCGGTGATCAACCGGATCGTCACCACCGCCCCGTCCGGCGGCCGGATCTCCTTCGCCCGCCTGGACGGTACGGAGACCATCGGCCTGCCGGAGCTGTACGAGCGCGCCGGACGGCTCGCCGGGCACCTGCGGGAACGGGGGGTCGGGCCGGGCGACCGCATCGGCATCCTGGCCGCGAACAGCCTGGAGTGGGTGCTGCTGGACCTGGCGGCGCTGCGGCTGAAGGCGCAGACCGCCGGGTTCGAGCCCGGCAAGTTCGACCCGGCGGACGATCTGACCGGACGCTACGGGCTGACCCTGCTCTTCACGGACCGGCCCACGGACACCCACCGGTCCGTGCCCATGAGCGAGGTACGCGCATGGTCGGAACCGGCTTCGCGGCCGGACGGCGCGCCGGCCCCGGCGCCCGTGTGGTGGGCGCCCCAGGACGTGACCACCATCAAGTTCACCTCCGGCAGCACCGGCACTCCCAAGGGGCTCGGCGCGACGGCCGGCAGTATCGACAGCTCGCTGGCGGCGGTGCAGGGGATCTTCGGCCACGCGCCGGGTGACGACCTGTTCGTCTTCCTGCCGCTGTCGCTGCTCCAGCAGCGCTACTGGATCTACTCGGCGCTCGCCCACGGGCATGACGTCACGATCAGCACCTACGAGGCGGCCTTCGCGGCGCTGCGCCGGGTCCGGCCGACCGTGGTCATGGGCGTGCCGGCCTTCTACGAGACGGCCAGGCGCCAGGTCGAGTCCCGCATCCGGCGCTCGGGCGGCACGGCGAGGGCCGCCGACGCGGCCCGCCACCTGTTCGGCGACCGGATCCGCTACCTGTGGACCGGTTCCGCACCGGCCGACGCGGCGATGCTGCGCTTCTTCACGGACGCCGGGCTGCCCATCTACGAGGGCTACGGCCTCAACGAGACCTGCATCGTCGCGAAGAACCACCCCGGCGCGGCCCGGGAGGGCAGCGTGGGGCGCGTCCTGCCGGGCAAGCAGGTGCTGTTCGACGACGACGGGGTGATCAGCGTCCGCAGCGACCATCCGGTCGGCTACGGCTACGCGTACGCCGAACCGGGCGACTCCCAGCGCGTCTTCGACGCGGAGGGCACGGTGCGCACCGGCGACCTCGGCCACATCGACGAGGACGGCTTCCTCTTCATCCGGGGCCGGGCCGATGACGTCATCGTCCTGGACAACGGCAAGAAGGTCATCGTCCGGCCGATCGAGGAGCACATGCGGACCAGTCCGGCCATCGCCGAGTGCGTCGTGTTCTGCCCCACCCAGACAGACCTGGTCGCGGTCGTCTCACCGGCGGTGCTGCCAGCCGACCGGGACGCCGTCCTCGCCCAGCTCGCCCTGACCAACGCCACCTTCGGCAGGGACGAGCGGATCAGCCGGGTCGTCGTCGCCGACGAGCCGTTCAGCATCGACAACGACCTGCTCACCTCGCAGTACAAGCCGAAACGACCCCGGATCCTGGCCGCCTACCGGTCCAGCGTCCACGACAGCAAGGCAGGCCTTCATGCACCCTGACACGATCATCGAGAACGCGGCCCGCGAGGCCCTCTCCGCCGTCCTCGACCCGGAGGTCCCCCCGCAGGAGCTGGACCTCGACGCGGACCTGGTCGGCTCCTACAGCCTGACCTCCCTCAACAAGGTCCTCTTCCTGACCGAGGTGTGCGAGGCGACCGACGTCGGCCTCGCCAACTTCACCGAGCACGACCTCGCCGACATGCTCACCCTGCGCAGCGTCATCGAGTCCCTCACCCGGCACAGCGACGCCAAGGCGGTCTGAACCATGACCTGGTCCCGGAATGCGGCAGCGGTCCTGGAGAACGAGTACGTCCTGCTGCGGCCGGTCGCCGAAGCGGACCGCGAAGCCGTACGCGCCGTCGCCATGGACCCCGACATCTGGCGCTACTTCGTCTCCGCCGTCGACGACGACGTCGACTACGCCGCCTTCTTCGACGCCTGCCTCGCCGACCACGCGGCCGGCCGCCGCGCGGTCCACGTCATCCTCGACAAGGCCTCGGGCCGCATCGCGGGCAGCATGAGCTTCGGCAACATGGCCGAGGCCGACAAGCGCCTGGAGATCGGCTGGTCCTGGCTGGGCCGTGACTTCCGCGGCAAGGGCATCAACCGCTGGGCCAAGTACCTGCTGCTGCGCCACGCGTTCGACGTCCTCGGCGCCGAGCGGGTCGAGTTCAAGACCGACGTCCTCAACGTCCAGGCCCGCCGTGGTCTGCGCAACATCGGCGCCGTGGAGGAAGGCACCCTGCGCAGCTACAACTTCATGCCGGGCGGGCGCCGCCGTGACGCCGTCTTCTACAGCCTCCTGCGCGCCGAATGGCCCCGGGTGGAGCGGGAACTCGCCACGAAGCCGAAGGTCGCCCCCCAGGAGCCGCAGGACGTCGCCGTGCTGAGCGCCGCCGGATGACCCGGGGCGGGGGGATCCCCCTCATCCACGTGTCGGGCGACCCGTTCGCCGTGGGGCGCGCCCATGGCGAGGCCCTCGCCGGTCCTCTCCGTACCTTCCTCGACGACTCGCTCTGCCGGCTGAACAAGGTCATGCGGGAGCCGGTCTCGCTGGACGGTCTGCTGCCGTCGATCGCCGCCCACCGGGCGGCGATCACGGCGGCGGTCCCCGCCCTGGCCGACGAGGTCTCCGGCCTCGCGGCCGGGGCGGGGATCGGGGAGGACGAGGCCTGGCTGCTGCAACTGCGCCGGGAGATCATGGGCTACCGCAAGGTGCCCGCCATGGGCGACTGCACGACGTACGCCCGCACCGGCGCGGGCGGCCCTGTCCTCGCCCAGACCATCGACCTCAACAGTGACCTGGACGACTACCTGAGCGTACTGAGGGTGGAGCGGTCCGACCGGCCTGGGCGGGGCTCGCTCGTCCTGAGCTTCGGCGGGCTGCTCGGCTACCTCGGCCTCAACGGCGACGGCCTCGCGGTCGGCCTCAATCTGGTGCTGGGCGGCGACTGGCGCCCAGGCGTGCCGCCCTACCTCGCCATCCGGCACCTGCTGGACTCGGCGGGCACCGTCACCGAGGCCCTGGAGATCCTGCGCGGGCTGCCGCTCGCCAGCTCCCGCACGTTCGTCCTGTGCGACCGCGAGCGGGTCGTCTACGTCGAGGCACTCGGCGGCGAACTCCGCGCCGTGGAGGGCCCGCAGGCCGTGCACGCCAACCACTTCCTGCACCCCGACTTCGTCGCGGGCGACGAGATCAACGTCTTCGCCCGCAACTCCTCGGTCCGCAGGCTGAAGGCGGCCGGTGCCGGACTCGCCGAGCTGCCCCCGGGCGCGGGCGCCGAGGAGCATTTCGGGCTGCTGTCCCTGCCGCCCATCGCTGTGCCGGACCGGGGCGACGTCCGCGCCGAGCGGACCGTCGCGGCCGTGGTGATGCTGCCGGACCGGGGCGAACTGCACGTGCGGCCCGGAGATCCGTCGCTCAGCGACACCCAGGTCTTCACCCTGTAGCGGCCGCCCCGGCCCGTGGAGCGGCGAAAGGAGGAGAAGAGCGCGTGGACGCATGGCTGGTGGATCTGGACGAGCACGCGTGGTCACCGGGACGGCACCCGCACAGCGGCGCCCTCCCACGCGGGCGGGCCTGTGCGACACCGGAGGAGAACAGACGCGCGGCGGAGTTCACCCACGCGTCCGCGGCTCGCCGCTTCCTGCGGGCCCGGCTGGCGGTGCGGGAACTCCTGGGGGAACGGCTCGCCGTCTCCCCGGCGGGGCTGCGCATCGCGCGTACGACAGCCGGAAAACCGTATCTGCCGGACCATCCCCACCTGCACATCAGCTGGTCGCGCTCGGACCAGCTGCTGCTCCTCGCGGCGGCCGGCACCGGCCCGATCGGCGTGGACATCGAATGGCTGCGGCCGATGCCCGCGGCGCTGGACGTACTGGCCACCGTCTACCCCGCGCTGCCGGTCACCGCCGACCCCGAGGTCTTCCTCCCGGCATGGACACTGCTGGAGGCGGCGGTCAAGGCGACCGGCCTCGGGCTGAGCCGGGGTGCGAAGGACGTCGATCTCGCACTCGGCCCCGGCAGCGCGGTGTCGCTGCGCGGCATCGCCGGCCACGGGCCCCCGGACGCCTGGTACGGCCGGGCGGAACCGCTCGCGGCAAGCGGCGCGCTCCCCTCGGCCGTGGCGGCGGTGGTCACCCGGGGCCGGCCCCCGGTGTCCCTGAACCGGCTGCTCCGCAGAGACCGGCCGGCGCGGACGCTCGCCTCCCCGGGCGGCCCGGCTCCCTTCGTCGTGACCCTGTGACCCCTGTCCCCCTGACTCCCTGACCCTCTGACCCCTGTGCCCCTGTGCCCCTGTCCCCCTGACCCCCTGTCTCCCTGTCTCCCTGTCTCCCTGTCTCCCTGTGACCGTCACCGTCACCGACGTATCGAGGACCGACACCATGACTCGACCCACCACCACCCTGCTCAGGCTGCACACGGTCGCCCCCGAGCTGAGCACGGCCGACCTGGCCCGCGCCGTCTCCCGCACGCTGACGGGCGAGGACTCCCCGCCCGGGGGCTGGCTCGAGGGGCGGCGCGGCCAGGTCCTGCGGCACGGGGGGACCAGCGCCGAGGTGTCCGGTGCCTGGGACGGCCCCGAGCTGCGGCTGCGGCACAGGGGCGAACCCGCGGCGGCCGCGTGGGCCGCCGGGCTGCTGGACTCGATCGCCGCGGTGGCGGCCGGGGCGGACCCGGTCGCCAGGCCCGTCGCCCCGGCTTCCGCACCCGCAGCCGGCCATGACGTGGACCCGGACCCGGCGCCGTACACAGACGCGCCCGCGTACGTGGCCTGGCGGGCCCTGATGGCCCGCTGGCAGGTCGACGAGCGCGACCTCGCGGAGATCACCGCGCCGGGTCTGCTCACCTCCGTCCTCCCCCCTCCCCCGTCCACCACATCCCGCACGCCCTACCCGCACGGCGCCGGGCAACCCCTCTTCGTCTTCGACCACATCGGCCCTCCGGAGCCGCCGCCGGGCTGGCTGACGCACATCTGGTTCGCCCCCGACACCGGCTCCTACCACTGCTCGGCCGCGTCCGACTCCCGGCTGTCCGTCCGCGCCACCGACCCGATGGCCGGTGACCTCTGCGCAGAGCTGCTGGCGGCCTGGCGGAGCCTGACCGCCCGCTACGGGACGGCAGCCTGACCCGCCACGGTGCCCCGCGAACCCTCGTTCGCGGGGCACTTCTCAGCGGTCGCCGGGGCCGGGCCGGGGCCGGGTCCGTGCCGGGCCGCTGGCGGGTCGGTGCCGGGTCGCTGGCGGGTCGGTGCCGGGTCGCTGGCGGGTCGGTGCCGGGTCGCTGGCGGGTCGGTGCCGGGTCGGTGCCGGACAGAGAGACACCACGTAGCCGTGGAACGCGGCTACCGGCTTCCCTCCTCGGCGCCACGGGCGATCCCGAGGGTCGACAGCAGATCCTCGTGGAGCTCCATCCAGACCGCGTGACACGAGGCGACACCGACCCCGGCCACCCACTGCCCCTCCCCCGCCCGAGTACGGTCCAGCGCGGCGGTGAACCGCTCGTCGTAGCCGGCGAACCGGTCCAGCGTCTCCGCGAGGCCACCGACCAGCCCGGTCAACTCCGCGCCGAGCAGCGTGAGTTCGTCCAGCACCCGGGCGTCCCACGCCGGGTCGCTGTGGTCGTTGGACGCCAGCCGGTCGTCCTCGGTGGGCCGCAACTGCCAGTCGGTGCACGCCCGCACCAGCCGTCCGTTCAGCACCTCGAACGCCTGGTGCGCCCGGTCCACGGCAGGCCGGGCACCCGCCTCCTCCAGCTCCCGCGCCACCTTCCGGGCGTCCTCGTCGCGGCCGCGCTCGGTGAGCGTCCAGCCGCCGGTGCCCGCGAACGCGGTGTGGGTCACCCACCCGTAGGCTTCGAAGTCCGGCAGCAGTTCGCCGACGGTGTCCGCCTCGATGCCGGTACGCCGGGACACCGCCGCGTCGTCGGCGAAGCCGGACACGCGCACGGCGTGCAGGACCAGGAGGTCCGGTGATGAGGTGTACGTCATGGCGTGGAGCATTCAGGCTCAGGCGCACGGCGTCAACGCGGGACCCCGGCAGGAAGCTGGAGGAAGCGGCAGGAGGGGGAAGCCTTGCTGATCGACCTGGCCGATGCCGGAGCCGGTACGTCTGGAGGAAAGGCCGCGGTGCTCGCCCGGCTCCTCGACGCGGGGCTGCCGGTGCCGCCCGGGTTCGTGGTGCCGGTCGCCGCGTACGAACAGGCGGCCGGCGGCCTCGACTTCGCGGACGCCGGGGCCGTACGGGATCTGGCCGGCCCCTCACCGGCGCTGACCGGCGAGATCGCTCGGGCGCTGGCGCGCGTGGCCGGGGACGGGTACGTCGCTGTACGTTCCTCGGGGACCGGTGAGGACACCGCCACCGCCACCGCCGCCGGGCAGCACGACACCTTCCTGGGGGTGCGGGGCCCCGACGCGGTCGCCGACGCGGTGCGCGGGTGCTGGGCCTCGCTGTGGTCCGAGCGCGCCGTGGCCTACCGGCGCCGGCGGGCGGACGCGGGACCGCCCGCCCTCGCGGTGCTGGTGCAGCGCCTGGTGGACGCCGAGGTCGCGGGGGTGATGTTCACCGGCAGCGGCACCGGCAGCGCCGTACGGCTGGAGGCGTCCTGGGGGCTGGGCGAGAGCGTCGTCGGCGGTCGGGTCACGCCGGACTCCTGGACGGTGTCCGGCACCACGGTCACCCGTCGGACGCTCGGCACGAAGCGGACGCGGACCGACCGGGACCCCACCGGGGCCGTCGGAGTCGTCACCCGTGAGGTGAAACCCGCCGACCGGGCACGCCTCTGCCTGACCGACGAGGAGGTGACCCGGCTCGCGGAGCTCGGCCGCAGGACGGCCGGACTGCTGGGCGGGGAGCAGGACATCGAGTGGGCGGTCAGCGGCTCCCGGCTCTGGCTTCTCCAGGCCCGGCCGGCGACCGGCGCCCTCCCCGCCGAGGCGGACGCCCCCGCGGAGGCTGCCGGAGCCGGTGACGCCGCAGGGGAGAGTGACGCCGGGGAGAGTGACGCCGCCATCCGTACGGGAACTCCCGGCAGTCCCGGCTCCGCCGCGGGGCCGGCCCGTGTGGTGCGCGGCCCCGGCGATTTCGCCCGGGTGCGGCCCGGGGACGTACTCGTGTGCCGGACCACGGACCCGGCGTGGACCCCACTCTTCGGTGTCGTCGCGGCGGTCGTCACCGAGACCGGCGGCCTGCTCTCCCACGCCGCGATCGTGGCCCGGGAGTTGGGGCTGCCGGCGGTCCTGGCGGTCACGGACGCCACGGAGGCCCTGCCCGACGGGGCGCTGGTCCAGGTGGACGGGGGCACCGGCCGGGTGGCGCTCCTCGGTCCGGGGTGAGCCGGGCCTGACGACACCAAGAGGCGACACGGAGAGCCGGCCGCCCTGTCAGGGGGCGGCCGGCTCTCCCGAACGATCCGCTCCGTGCCGCTCCGTGCCGTGCCGTCCGCCCGGTAAGGGACCGGCCATGACCCGTCGCCCGCCGCGACGGGTGCGGAGGCGGATCAGGTCATCGGCACTTCGCCTCCGAACTGATGCGGATCCCGTTGACGGCGGGGAGATCGGTGACGGCACGCGGCGCGATGCACACGTAGCTGCTGAAGTGCCGGAAGTAGGCGACGTCGTCGTACCGCGTGTTCTTGACGTGGTACGTCCGGTTCGTGATCGCCTGGTAGCCGCTGGTGATGTCCTTGAACTGCCCCACCTTCCGCTTGGTCTGGGAGTCGTAGAGACACACGTAGGGGTAGGGGCAGTCGGCGATGCCCGAGGGCGCGGCGTTCGCCGGGGCGGCGGAGGCCAGGGTCGCGCCGGCCAGCAGGGGCAGGGCGGCCGCGGTCGCGGCCACGCGGGAGAGCAGGTTCATGGGGATCCTCACAGCAGCGAAAGGTAGTTGTAGCAGTACTGACCGGTGTTCCAGCGCATCGCCTGCGCGGTCTTCGGGCCGTAGACCCCGTCCTGCGCGATCCCGGCCTTCCGCTGGATGTTGATCACGGCCTGGCGGGTGTTCGGCCCGTAGGCCCCGTCCACGGTGATGTTCTGGCCGTTGCAGGTGCGCAGCGACTTCTGGAGGGCCCGTACGGCGGTGCCCTGGTTGCCGACGCCCAGTACGCACTGGTGGTTCTTGGGGCCGGCCGCGGGGACGATCCCCCGGTCAGTCGTCGTACAGGAGGGCAGGGCGGCGGCGGCCGGGGAGGCGCCGATGAGCGGGAGGGCGAGCATGACCGTGGCGGCGGCGGTCGCGGCGGCCACGGTCCTCAGGGTCCGCCGGAGGCTCCGGGGCGGTGCGGTCGGTGTCTGCATGGGCGGTTCTCCTCGGCTGGCTTTCCGGGTGGTCGGGGAAGACAAGGGGCGTACGCTCCCGTCGCCGCGACCCGGAAACGGGATGGCGCGACGCGGTGCGGGTGGGGTGGTGCCGGAAGGTTTCCTGCCGGCGTCAGCGAGTCTGCTGCACCGGCCGCGTACCGGTCGACGCTTTACGGCCGGGAGGGACGTCCCGGGACGGGACACGCCTGTGACCAGCGAGAAGAGACGCAGAGGCGGGACGGCGGGACCCCGGAGAGCCGGAAATCCCCGTCCGGGACAGGGATTTCGGGCACGTCGGTGACACGGTGGCGGGGGCGGTGGTGGCGGCTGGCACGCGTCCGTCGTCCGTTCGTCGCTCCGGGGGGCGCGGGCGCTCCGGGGCGCGGGCATTCCGGGGCGCGGGCATTCCGGGGCGCGGGTGCTCCAGGGCGCGGGCATTCCGGGCGCAGACATCCAGGGCGTGGGACCCCAGGCGCGAACGCCCCGGGTTCACGAGCCAGGTTCACGCCCCAGGTTCACACCCCGGGCTCACGAGCAGGTTCACGCCCCGGGTTCACAGGCCGGGTTCACGCCCCGCCCCCCCCACGCGCCCTACCGCCCCCCGCGCCCCCGCTCCTTCGCCAGCCACGGACCGAACTCGCTCTCCAGCACCAGCCGTCCCAGCTTGCGGTACTCCTGGAGCACCGCCGTGACGAGCTGGTCCATGGTCAGCGGGGCCCGCGACTCCGCCGCGAGGTAGGCGGCGGTCACCGCGCAGGCCCGGATCGAGCCGCCCGCCAGCTCGAAGCGGGCCGCGCAGAACTCCAGGTCGAGCGCGGCGTCGCGCGGGATCGAGGGGCCCAGGCAGCGGTCCCACAGGGCCAGGCGCTGCTCGGCGTCCGGCATCGGGAACTCCGCGACCACGTCCAGGCGGCGGGTGAACGCCTCGTCCAGGTTGGCCCGGAGGTTGGTGGTGAGCACGGCGATCCCGTCGAAGGACTCCATGCGCTGGAGGAGGTAGGCCGACTCCACGTTGGCGTGCTTGTCGCGGGCGTCCTTGACCTGCGACCGCTTCCCGAAGATCGCGTCGGCCTCGTCGAAGAGCAGGATGCCGTTGACGTCGGAGGCCTCGACGAAGATCCGCTCCAGGTTCTTCTCGGTCTCGCCGATGTACTTGTCGATCACCGTGGAGAGGTCGACCACGTAGAGCTCCATGCCCAGTTCGCGGGCGACCACCTCGGCCGACATGGTCTTGCCGGTGCCGGACTCGCCGGCGAACAGTGCGATGACCCCTCGGCCCCGGCCGCCGCCCGGCCGCATCCCCCACCGGCCGAGCACCTGCTCGCGGTGGCGGGCGCGCAGGGCGAGTTCGGTGAGCTGGGTGCGGGTGGCCGGGGGCAGCACCAGGTCGTCCCAGCCGACGGCGGGTTCGATGCGGCGGGCGAGCCGTTCGAGCCCGGCGCCGTTCTGGGCCCGGACCGCCGCGCGCAGGTCGTCCGGGTGGACCGGGCGCTGCTCCAGGACGGCCAGCCGGGAGGCGACGGTGGCGGCCTTCCTCAGCTGTTCGGAGTCGAGCCGGTAGGAGGCGGTGGCCTCGATGAGGCGGTCGTCGACGCTCGCCCGCGCGTCCGGCAGCCCCACCGACCTGGCCGCCTCCGCGAGCGCCCGCCGCCACTGCTGTGCCGCGCCCGCGGGGCCCGGCGGCAGGACGGCGACCGGGACCGGGCTGTCCCGGGTCCACAGCGGGTCCCAGTTCTTCTTCCCGTACGCGATCAGGGGCGTGCCGCTCACCGCCGCGCACAGCGAGGCCAGCAGACGGGCCCCCTCGGGGCGTTCGGGGGCGAGCGCTTCGAGCGGGCCGAGGACGACGCCGCCGTGGGCGAGGCGGGCCTCGGCCGCCAGGGTCCGTACCAGCTCGGCCGTCCGGTCGCCGGCCCCGGCGAGGGCCGCGATGTCCACCACGAGGGGGCGGCGGCCGGCGGCGGCGAGCGCGTCGACGGCCGGTCCCAAGGGGTCGCCGCCCCGGTCGAGCAGGTGCACCAGGCCGCTGCCCGTGGCGAGGGCCGCCGCGATCCGCCGGGCCTCCGGCCGGTCCTCGGCGGCGCCCTCCGGGGCGGCCACCCGGACGAAGCCGCGCAGTCTGCCGTCGGTCTCGTCGTCGCCGAGGAGGTGGGCGGTGATCCGGTCGGGCACCCTCAAGGTCCGGGAGAGCAGGGGGCGTTCGGGTTCGCCGATCTCCAGGAGCCCGCCCGCGACGAGCGGGGCGGACGGCTGGAACCGGAAGCGGCCGGAGCCCGCCGCCGGCAGCCCGCAGAGCTCCAGGGCCAGGCCGATGGCGGGGCGGCGGCGGGTGAGGTCGTCGTTGAGGTAGCCGTAGAGGCGTTCGAACCGGGCGTCGATGTCCGGGGCCATCGCGACCAGCAGCAGTTCCACGTCGAGCGGGACCAGGCCGAAGCTCCGGGCCAGCAGGTCGAGCCGGGAGCCGGGCGGGGCGGGCGGCACGGGCTCGGGGCCGTACGGCGGTTGCGCGCCCGCCGGCTCCGTACCGTACGAAGGTACGGGAGCGAACGCGTCCCGCGACTCCAGGACGCGTTCGACCGCCTCGGGGGTGAGGTACTGCCCCCGGTAGGGGTCGTCGGGCTCCGGGTCGGTCGTGTGGCGGGCCGCCACCGCGTGCCGGACCCGCTGCTCGACGCGGCCCAGCCGCTCCCACAGGATCTCGACGTCCGTCTCCGGGAGGCCGGCCGCGCCCTGGACGGGGGCGCTCCGCGTCAGCGTCATCGTGCCGCGCTCCCCCGCCTGCGCCGGCCGGGCGGCAGCTGCCGTTCCCGCTCGGCGGCGAAGCCCTCCGCGTCCAGGCCGTCCGCCCCTTCGTACCGCAGGCGGCGGCCCGGGTCGTCGGCCGCCGTACCGTCCACGGCGGGTGCGGCCTTCATCACGAGCCCCTCGGTGACCGGCGGGCCCGCGGGGGCCCGTTCGCCGGCGAGCGGGGCGAGGACGCGCAGGTCGATCCCGGCCTTCAGCTCGCCGCCGAGCGCGGACCACACGTCGGAGGCGGACGGGCCGTCGGTGCGCGGGCCCGCCGCCTCCAGTCCCACGGTGAGCCCCAGCTCGGCGAGGCTGCCGGTGAGCATCGGGGCGGGCAGCACGTCGTGGCGCATCAGGCAGCGCAACACCTCGGAGAGCAGGCGGTGTTCGTCCTGCGGGCGGTTAGTCCAGGCGGTGACCAGGTAGGTCAGCTCGAACCAGCGCGGCGGGGTCCGCCAGGCGGTGACCATCCCGTTCTCGTCGTGCTCCTCGGCCGTGCCGGTCCGCCGTCTGGCCGCGTCCTCCCGGATGCCGTGCAGGAAGACGCTGATCGTGGGGGCGTTGCGCCGGGCCGACCAGTCCTTGGTCGGGGCGTCGAAGACCAGGTCGACCCCGCTCTCCTGGAGTCCGGCGTCGACCAGCAGCAGCCGCAGCCCTTCGTCGACTTCGTGGATCATCGGCGGATCACCTCGTCCGGCGGGGTGATGGTGCCGAGCACCACGAGGAAGTCGGTGGTGACCGGCGAGAAGCCGGGGCCCTGCGCCGTGATCGTGCGCGGGCCCGTCCGGTCCTTGGGCAGGATCAGCAGCTGGGCGATGAACGTGCCGTCCGGCTTCGGCAGGGTCGGCGCGGCGGCGGCCGTGATCCCCGGGTTCCAGCTGAGCTTCACGGGCGCCCCGGGCGGGAAGTCCTTGCCGCGCACCGAGGTGACGAAGCCGGGCTTGCCGACGGCGGGCACCGAGACGATCCGGGGCTGGAGGATGCGCAGCGGGATGCGGGAGACGTTGTCGCTCCGGTCCGCGTCCGTGCCGGTCGTGGTGAGGGTGGCCGTGATGGTGGTGCGCAGGGCCCGGTCCGGGGAGAGGACGACGCGTACGACGGTGGAGGCGCCGGGCGCCAGGTCGGGCAGCGTGCACTGTCCGGCCGCGCAGCCCGCCGGGAGCGGGCCCGCCGGGATGGTGCCGGGCAGGCCGAGCTGGAGCCGCAGGCCGGTGGCGGAGGCGTTGCGGCCGTTGCGCACGGTGTACGTGACCACGACCTTGCCGCCGACGTAGCCGGGGCTGGGCTGGGCCCGTACGACGACCGCGGGACCGGCCAGGGGCGCGGGCGGCAGCGGGGCCGGGGGCCTGGCGGCGGGCGGGGCCGGGGTCGGGGCCGGAGGGTTGGGCGGGGCGGGCGCGGTGGTGGTGGGCGTCGGAGTGGGGGCCGGCGTGGTGGGCGTCGGGGTCGGGGTGGGGGCCGTGGGGGTGGGCGTCGGGGTGGGTGACGGGGTCGGCGGGGGCACGTCCTGGACCGGGACGAGGGTGCCGGTGGCGTTGTCCGTGGGGTTCGGGTCGAGCACGGCGCCGGTGACGGACCAGCCGACCGGCTGGTCGCCCCGGGCCACGCCGGTCAGCCGGGCGGTGATCTCCACCGCGGTGCCGGGCAGGACGACGCCCAGGTCGCACTGGGGCGATCCGGCCTCGCAGGTACCGGCGTCGGTGGTCAGCTCCTCCAGCCGTACGCCGGGCGGGGCGTCGGCCGTGAACGTGGTGCCGGGCGAGGGTGAGGGGCCGTGGTTGACCACGGTGACCGTCACCTCGACCGAGGAGCCGACCTCCACGGCGGGCCCGGTGGGCGGGGCCGTCACGGCGAGGTCGACCGCCTGCTGGTAGCTGGGCTCCTTCTGGCGTCCGGCGTGCGTGTTGTCCAGCGGCGTCAGCTCGCCGGAGGCCAGGTCGAGCACCGAGAGCTGCTCCATCGAGTTCGGCGCCACCTCGCGGCGGGAGGTCAGCACGATCCGGCTGCCGTCCGGCGACCAGGCCACGTCGCGGGGCTGGAAGGGGCCGGTCTGCGTGGTGTCGGGGATCTCCTGGTCGCAGCCGTCGGGGTTGTCCCGCTCGGAGGAGGGCAGCACGACCCGGCAGCCGCCGCCGCGCAGGGGCTTGATCAGGATGCCAGCCTGCTCGTTGACGCGGCCGCCGCCGTCCTTGCGGTTGAAGGCGACCCTCGTACCGTCCGGGGAGAAGGCGGGGCTGTCGTCGATGACTTCGCAGTCGCCGTAGCAGATGGTGGCGCTGAGGTCCCGCTGCTGGTCGAGCCGGTTCGCCGGCACGACCCAGATGTGCTTGTTGCCGCCGTGGCCGTTGATCGTGTGGTTGCGGGTGAAGGCGAGGTTGACGCCGTCGGAGGACCAGGTGGGCTGGGCGTCGCCGCCCTGCTGCTGGCCCTCGGGCGGGTGGATCTCGTCCAGGATGGCGCCGGTGGCCACGTCGGCGATGAGGATGCGGCCCGGCCCCGCGGCCTCGCCGACGCCGCCGGGCGAGGTCCGGGTGAACGCCAGCTTGGTGCCGTCGGGCGAGAAGGTGGGGTCGGTGTCCCAGTCACGCTCGCCCCGTCCGGCGAGCGGCAGCACCTCGGCGTCGGAGCCGTCGGCGTCGACCATCCAGATCCGCTGGATGCGTGCGTCGGCGGGGCCCTCGAAGCGGGTCACGACGATGCGCCGGCCGTCGGGGGTGTAGTTCTGCCGCTCGGTCCACGGGTCGTACCCGGCCGCCGGGTTGAACAGCGGGTCGAGTCCGGGCTCGGTGTTGGTGCGGGCCGCCGGGTCCTCGTCGAGGATGGTCAGCCCGAGGTCGCGCGGATCCGAGCCGTCCTGCCGTACGTCCTGGAGCGTCACGGTGTTCGCCGCCGCGGCGGTGATCCGGGCGACGACGACGGTCCCGGAGTCCGCGGGGCCGAGCCAGGTGGGCGGGCCGACCTTCCGGTCCTCGGTCAGCAGTTGCTCCGGGGCCTCGTCGACGAACGCGGTCACCCGGTACACGTGGTCGAAGTCGTCGCAGCCGCAGGTGTGGAAGGGGCTGATGAAGACGATGTCGTCGCCGTCCGGCAGCCAGGAGGCCGAGCGGGTGCCCCATTCGGCGTGGCCGCCGGTCAGCAGGGGCCGGTCGGTGCCGATGCCCCGGGTGGCCCGCAGCCGCATGCCGTCCTGGAGGTCGGGGTCGGTGGTGAGGGTGTACGCGACGAGGCCCCGGCGGGCGTCGTCGTCCACCGGGTTCCAGGACGGTTCGGTGGCGTCGCCTGGCGGTCCGTCGCTGATCCGGGTCTGCTCTCCGCCGGCGAGGTCCCGCTGGTATATCTGCCAGCCCCGTGAGGCGTCCCCGTCGCAGGCGTACGCGATCCGGGTGCCGTCCGGGGAGAAGGTCGGGGACTCCTCGTTGTCGGGGGTGTCCGTGAGCCGCCGCAGGTCCAGGCCGTCGATGCTGATCGACCACAGGTCGCGCTGGACGGTGGAGCCGGGTCCGGTCTCCGCCGAGTCGAAGACCACGGTCTGCCCGTCGGGGGAGAGTTCGGGGTTGGCCGCGTCGCGGTCGGTGGTGAGCCGGCGTACGGTCCCGTCCGCGTCGCGCACGTACACCTGGGGGCGCACGCTGTCGCGGAGGCTGGTGAAGACGAGCACCGGGCCACGGGCGGAGGGGTCCTCGTCGTAGTGGGTGGGGCCGTCCCCGAAGAGGGGTTCGGTGGCCTCCGGGTCCGTGACCCGGCCGAGGCTGCGGTGCTCCGTACCGGCGAACGCGATGCGCCCGGCCTCGGCCGGGTCCGCCTCGGCCGCCGCGGCCGTGAACCTCGGTGCCCCGTGCGGGGCGGAGGCGGAGCCGACGACCAGCAGCGGCGCCAGCAGCACCACCGCGCCCGCCAGTCGGCTCCACCGGGAATGCTTCGCCGGGCCAGCAGTGCCGGTCACGGCCCACCTCACAGTCTGTTGATGACGCTCCACCGTCGAGCATCGCGCTCGCGCGGGGCGGGAAGACAGGCCCCAAGTACCCGGACCGGGGGAAGGAGCCGCTGCCCTTTGCGGCGGTCCCTCCCCTCCCCCGGTCCAGGATCGCCCCGGGAACTCCCCCGCGGCCAGGGCTCGTACGGGGCGGTGCGGTGAACGGCCGGGGCGGTGAACGGTCAGATCAGCCCGTGCCGCATCGCGTAGCCGACCGCATGGGCGCGGTTGCGCAGTTCGAGCCGGGTCGCCACCTCGTGCAGCACGTTCTTGACGGTGCGTTCGGAGTACGAGGTCTTCTGCGCGATCTCCGCGGTGTCGAAGCCCTCCGACACCAGCCGGATCATCTCGGCCTCCCGTGCGGTGAGGGTGGAGAGGGTGAGCCCGCGGGGGTCCAGGACCGTCCGCTGGAGGCTGCTGACGTGGTCCAGGAGCTTGCCCAGCAGGTCGCCCGGGAGGACGCCCTCGCCGTTCGCCATCGCGGTGACCAGGTGGATCAGCCGGTCCTGGTCGGCCTCGCCGCGCCGCAGCACGGCGGCGACCCCGCACTCGATCATGGTCTGGAGCGCGCCGGACTCGAAGAAGCCGACGACCAGTCCGGTGCGGGTGGAGGTGTTGCGCTGGAGGCGGTGCAGGAGCTGGATGGTGGGCTCGTCCACCATGTCCACCACCACCAGGGAGACCTGGGCCTTGTCGGCCTCGGCCTCCGGTATCAGTTCTATCTCCGGCCGCATCCGCAGCTGGTGGATCATGCCGGTCTGAAGGATCAGGTCCTCCGCGTACACCGCCACGGTGACCCTGCCGCCGGTCCCCGCCCCGGGGGTGGTCCGGGCGGCCCGTTGTGCCGCGTCGAGCCTGCGGTACTGCCCGCGCTCCGTCGTTCTGCTCTTCGTTTCTGCCGTTGTCATCGTTCCGCGCCGTCTTTCTCAGGTACTTCCGCCCGATATGCCTTCTCCGCCCTCGACCGCACCGGTCTTCGGCAGGGGGCGCGGGCCCTGGGCGGGGTCGCGGGACCGACGGGCCGGTGGGCCCTCGGGGCATCGGCGCTGCCCGCTCGTTGCCCTCGTGACCCTGCTGCACAGCCGCCGGGGCGGCTTACCGTCGCAGGGTGACCACATCTGCCGAACTCGAAATGCCCAGGGTGACGGTGTCGCCCGGCGGTACCGCGACGACCACCCTGACCGTGCGCAACGACGGTGACATCGTCGAGGCCTACACGCTCGAAGTCGTCGGCGACTGCGCCGCGTGGAGCACCGTCGAGCCGGCCCGCGTGTCGCTCTACCCGGGCACCTCCGAGACGGTGACCCTCACGTTCGCCCCGCCGCGCTCCAGTGACGTCAGAGCGGGCGAGACCCCGCTGGCCGTCCGCGTACTGCCCGCGGAGCACCCGGAGTCGGTGGTGGTGCCGGAGGGCACGGTCACCGTCGAGCCCTACCACGAGCTGCGCACCGAGCTGGAGCCGCGCCGCCGCCGGGGCTGGCTGGGCGCCCGGTTCCGTACCGCCGTGCAGAACAAGGGGAACACCCCGGTCGACGTCGCCTTCACCGGCAAGCAGGCCGGGGAGGAGCTGCGGCTCGGCTTCACCCCGGGTCGCAAGCGGCTGGAGCCGGGCGAGTCGGCCGAGATACGGCTGAAGGTCCGTGCGGGCAAGCTCATCTGGTTCGGCGCGCCGGTCACCTGGCCGTTCGAGGTGGAGGCCGCCGAGGCCGAGGCGCCCGTCGAGGCCGTCGAGGTGGGGACCGGGGGCGGGAAGCCCGCCCGTCCGGAGCCCGCCGGGCCGGATCTGCTGCGCCCGGAGCCGGTCCCCGGCGAGTTCCTCCAGGTGCCCGTACTGCCCAAGTGGCTGCTGATCGTGCTGGCCGCGCTGCTGGCGCTGCTGCTCGCCTGGTTCGCGCTGGTCCGGCCGGCGGTGCAGAGCACCGCGAAGCAGGCGGTGACCGAGGCCGCGGAGGAGGAGGCCGCCCGCAACGAACAGCAGCAGGGTTCGGCAACGCCGGGCGGCGCGGACTCCCCGGGCGGAAGCCAGGGGCAGGGCACCGCTCCGGACGGCTCGGGCACGCCCGGTGGCAACGGCGGCTCCGGTACGGGACCGGGGACAGGCACCGGCCCGGGTGGCACGGGCACCGGGGGCGCCGGGGGCACCGAGCAGAGCTCCGCGACGATCGACGTGGAGACCAGGGCGGGCGCCGAGGAGCAGGGGACGTATCAGGTTCCGGCGGGCAAGGTCTTCGGCATCACGGACCTCGTGGTGGCGAACTTCCAGGGCGACGAGGGAGTGCTGACGATCTCCTTCGGAGAGCGGAAGATCACCACCATCGCGCTGGAAACCTTCCGCAACCAGGACTATCACTGGGTCACCCCCATTCAGATTCCGGAGAACGCCACGGTCACCGCTGCCGTCACCTGTGCCAAGCCCGGCACCCCGGCGACCGGAACGCAGGCTTCGGGCTGCCATCAGGTGGTCAACGTCAGCGGTGTACTCAGCGATCTCGCTCGGTAGAACTCGGCAGAACTCGGCAGAAACGGGTGGAGCGCAGCGGAAACAGGCATCGCCGGGCGCCGCGCTCCACCTATCGGTGACGACAACAGCAGAAACCCGCCCCCGGAGGAAACCCGGCGTGCCGGGCGATGGCGGATTCGCCCTCCCTAATACGCCACAGGTCTACACCAAGTCGGTCATCCTCGACGTCGACGACCCGGGAAGAATATCCGGTTCCGGCGTGCTCGATCACGAACGGGCCTGATCAGAGCCGTTCCTGACGGTTCAACGGGAGACGCCGGGTGCCCGATCGGAACGGTCCGGCGCCCGTTTCCACCGGCGAAACCCGCCCGCACGACCACACCTTCTGGGCGCATTCTGGCCGAATCCCGTCACTCGGCGACGATTCCCGGGGACCCCCGTACGCTTTTTCGCCACGTGGCGTTCACCGAGAAAAAGAGATACCGAACACATCCCCGGGACGAGCCGGAACCCGTAATTCCGACGCGTCTCCGGAACGACGGCCGGAGCGGAACCCGGGGAGGAACCCGGAGTGGAACCAGCGGCGGAACCGGCGCGTAACGGGGGCGCAGCCGGACCGCAACCGGAGTGGGGCCGGAGCGGAAACTGTTCCGTGACCCGTTGTTCTCCTCCCCTTCATCTCGGCCCGCCGGAATGCGCCCCCTCCCGGCGAATACGGCACGCGGCCCGGCCGGCCCGCCAAGGGCAGCGATCACCGCCGCCGGGGTGCCTGGGAAGGCAGCGTCGTTGCCCCGCGCCCAGGACTTTGAGGCCTACTCCCCGCCCCGGCCGTCAAGCGAGACTGACGGGTGAACGAGTGACCACCCCGAAGGAGCGAGCATGCCGTCGTACCTCACCCCCGGTGTATACGTGGAGGAGGTGCAGTCCGGAGCACGGCCCATCGAGGGAGTCGGCACCGCGGTCGCAGCCTTCGTCGGCTTCGCCGAGACGGGCCCCTTCCACCAGCCGACGCTGGTGACCAACTGGGACCAGTACGTCCAGACGTTCGGCACCTTCACCGCCGGCACCTACCTCACCCACGCCGTCTACGGCTTCTTCGCCAACGGCGGCGGCGCGGCCTACATCGTGCGCATCGGCGGCCCGGCGCAGGGCGCGTCCGAGGCCCCCGGCGCCGTCGGCCAGGCCCCGGCCCCCGTCGCCCTCGGCGGCTTCCTCATCGCCGCCAGGTCGGGCACCGGCGCCGACCTCTCCGTCGAGATCGCCGACCCCGAGGGCGAGAACCCCCCGGAGGACCGCTTCCGGCTGCTGGTCCGCCAGGCCGGCAAGGTCGTGGAGACGTACGACGCCTCCACCCGCAAGAACGTCAAGGGCTACCTGGTCACCCAGGCCCGCGACTCCAAGCTCGTCCAGGTCACCGAGCAGCCCGGCACGGCCCAGAGCCGCCCCGAGAAGCAGACGGTGGCCCTCGCCCCGGCCACCGGCGCCCCCGGTTCCGGTGTGGCGCGGCTCGACGCGTCCGAGTACGTCGGTGACGCCGCCGCCCGCACGGGCTTCGCCGGCCTGGAATCGATCGACGAGATCACCATGGTCGCCGTCCCCGACCTGATGAGCGCCTTCCAGCGCGGCGAGATCGACGCCGAGGGCGTCAAGACCGTGCAGCTCGCGGTCATCTCGCACTGCGAGCAGATGGGCGACCGGGTCGCCGTCCTGGACACCCCGCCCGGCATGAACGCCCAGCGGGTCCGCGACTGGCGCAACGACGACGCCGGTTACGACTCGCGCTACGCCACCCTGTACTACCCCTGGGTCAAGGTCTTCGACCCGGCGAGCGGCCGCAACTCCCTGGTCCCGCCGAGTGGTCACGTGGCCGGTGTCTGGGCGCGCAGCGACGGTGAGCGCGGTGTCCACAAGGCCCCCGCCAACGAGGTCATCCGCGGCGCGGTCGACCTGGAGATCCGCCTCAGCAAGGGCGAGCAGGACCTGCTCAACCCGATCGGCGTCAACTGCGTCCGGGCCTTCCCCGGGCGGGGCATCCGCATCTGGGGCGCCCGCACCCTCTCCTCCGACCCGGCCTGGCGCTACCTCAACGTGCGCCGGCTCTTCAACTACCTGGAGGAGTCCATCCTCCTGGGCACCCAGTGGGTCGTGTTCGAGCCGAACGACGACCGGCTCTGGTCGAGCATCCGGCGCAACGTCACCGCCTTCCTCACCGAGGAGTGGCGACGCGGCGCGCTGTTCGGCCGCACGGCCGAGGAGGCGTTCTACGTCCGGTGCGACCGGAGCAACAACCCGCAGGAGTCGATCGACCTCGGCCAGGTCGTCTGCGAGATCGGTGTCGCCCCGGTGAAGCCCGCGGAGTTCGTGGTCTTCCGCCTCGCGCAGTTCTCCGACAGCACCAGCCTCATCGACGAGTGACCCTCGCGGTCCTCCTCCCCACCACCATCCTTCATCTTCACTAGCGGAACAGGTGACACCCAGTCATGGCAGAGGGCGACGCTCTTTCCACCCACGTATTCGGCGTACAGCTCGGCGGCTACCTCGTGGAGTCCATCCAGGAGATCAGTGGCATGACCGTCGAGGAGGAAGTCGTCGAGGTCCGTCAGGTGACCGCCGAGGGCAAGCAGATCATCCGCAAGCAGCCGGGCGCGCGCCAGGCGGGCGAGGTGACGATCACCCGCGGGCTCGACAAGAGCAGCGAGTTCACCACCTGGATCAAGGAGACGCTCAACAACGGCGCCGTCGACACCGCGCGCCAGAACCTCACGATCGAGATCAAGGACTCGACCGGTGAGACCGTCCGGCGCATCCAGCTGATGCAGGGCTGGGCCTCCAAGTGGGAGGGCCCCTCCCTCAAGGCCGGCGAGTCCAGCGCCGCCACGGAGACGGTGACCATCACCTTCGAGGAGATCGTGGTCGAATGAGGCGCCGGACCGTTTCGCCGGGCGCCGGCCTCGAAGAGGTCCTGGACACGCTCGCCGCCACGCCCGCCCCGCGCGAGGAGGCCGCCGCCCCGGCGGCGGCCCCGCCCCGGGACCGCTCCCGCGAACGGGACGCGCTCCAGACGGAGTTCGCCTTCGAGCTGCCGCGCGGGTACGTCGACGACGAGGGCCAGCTGCACCGGCACGGCACCATGCGGCTCGCGACGGCCCGGGACGAGCTGCGCCCGCAGATCGACCTGCGGGTGAAGGAGAACCCGGCGTACCTGTCCGTGGTGCTGCTGAGCCAGGTGATCACCCAGCTCGGAACGGTCACCGATGTGCACGCCGGGATCGTGGAGCGGATGTACGCCACCGACGTGGCGTTCCTCCAGGACTTCTACCGCCGGATCAACAGCGAGGGCCACACGCACGCGGCGGTGACCTGCCCGCTCTGCCAGGGCTCGTTCGAGGTGGACCTCTCGGGTGGGCGCCTGGGGGAATCGTGACGTACGCGCTTCCCCGGTTGCGGGAGGAGATCGCGTACGTCGCCTACCACTTCCATTGGCAGCGTGAGGACATTCTCGACCTCACCCACGCTGAGCGTCAGCAGTGGGTGCGGGAGATAGCGCGGATCAACACCCGCGTCAACGAAGGCGGGTGATCGTGTGGGGTTCGGGGACTGGCTGCGCCGAACGGACCGGCAACGGCCCGGCGGGGCGGCGCGGGACGGGGCCGGTGCCGGCTCGGATGCGGGTGCGGGTGCGGGTGTCGGCGGTGGTGCCGGTGGTGATGGTCGTACGGGGACGGGTGGTGGTCCTGAGTCGTCGGGACCGGGGCCTTCAGTGCCTGCGGCTTCCGGTTCCGAGGTTTCCGGCTCTGCGGCTCTCGGTTCTGCGGCTTCCGGTTCTGCGGCTTCCGGTTCCGGCTGGGATGGGGGCTGGCGTCAGGTCGCCCCGCCTTCGGTGACCGTCGCCCGGTCCTCGATCGGGGTGAGCGACGGGCTGCGGTTCCGGTCCCAGCTCGCCTCCTGGCAGAACCCCGCCCTCGGCGGCGAACTCGGCCACGCCGTACTCCCGTCCGCCCCGGTGGGCCTCATCCACGGCGTGACCCGTCCCGGCTCGGCGCGTTCGACGTCCCCCGGGGGGCCGCTGCTGCTGCGGGCCGCCCGGCCGGAGGCGGAGGGCGAGACGGAGGCTGCGGGGGGTGGATCGGCTGCGGCGGGTCTGCCGTCCGCGAGTGGTCGGACCCCTGGGCGGAGTGCCCCGGTCCAGCGGTCGGGCGGCGGCACGACGCCGAAGACGGTACGGGGAACGGGTGCGGGTACCCGTACGGGGTCCGCGTCCGGCTCAGGCGCGGGCGCCGCGCCTGCTGCGGGCCCGGCCCCGGCGGCCACGCCGACCGTGCAGCGGGCCGCGAACACCGGAGCGGCTCCGGCCTCTTCGCAGGCCGCTGCCCCCGCCTCGGCCACGGCCGCCACTTCGGCTTCGGCTTCGGCTTCGGCTTCGGCTTCGGCTGTTGAGCGTGCGCGCCCCGCCGCCGTACGTCCTCGGCGGACGGCGCCGCCCCTGATCGTCGCCCGGCGTCCGGCGATGCGGCTGCGGCAGATCACCGGACTGCCGCCGGTCGCCTCTGCCACGCCCGCCGTTGCTTCAGCAGCGGTCGCTCCTCCCGACACCGTGCAACGGAGCGCCACCGCTCAGCACCGGTCCGAGCAGCCGCCCGCCCCCGCCCGGCCGGAGAGCCCCGGCCACGCGTCGGCTCCCGCCCCCGAGGCCGTACGCCCCGCCCTGGGCAAGCCCCTGCGGGAGTTGCCCTCCGGGGCCATCCCGTCCGGCCCCGGAGGGCAAGCGCAGCCCTCGCCCGCTGCCCCTGCGGGGCAGGAGGAGACGGCCATGCCGGTGCTCCAGCGTCAGACGCCGGAGACGGCGGCGCCGACAGCCTCACCGGCCGCGACACCTCCGCCGGGACAGGCACCACCGGCACCGGCACCGGCACCGGTCCAGAAGGCTCCGGCTGCGGGCGCGGGACCGTCATCGGCGACCGCGTCACGCCAGGCACCACGCCCCGACGCCTCCGGGCCCCCGCAGCCCGCCGACGCCACCGGCTCCCGAGCCCGTGCGCGCGGCGGGATCGGCACGCCCCTCACCTCGCTCCCGTCGACCGCCCGGGTCCAGCGCGACGCCCCGCTCCTCGGTGACCGTCGCCGTACGCAGCCGGGCCCCTCGGGCGCACCGGCACCGCGGAGCGCGCCCCCTCGGGCCACCACTCCACCGGCCTCCCCGAGCACGCCTTCCGAGATGCCGGTGCGATCCGCCCCCGCGCCCGCCTCGGCCGCCTCGCCCGCGCCCGTACAGCGCGCGGTGGACGGCGAGCGCGCCCAGACGCGTACGTCTACGGGTACGGGCACGGGTGCGGGTGTCGGTACGGGTGGGTCCGCGCCCGCTGCCGCCGCTTCCCCGGCCTCTCCCCCGGCACCGGTCCGTATCCGGAACATCGGCCCGAGGCGGGCGGGCGCACGGGCCGCCGCCACGCCTCCCACCGGCACCGTCCCGCTGTCACCGACCGTCCAGCGGTCGCGCACCCTGCTCTCGGGCCGGGGGCTGAAGGTCAGCACGGGTGCCGCCGAGGGGTTCTCCGCCACCCCGACGGCAGCGGGGGCGGCAGGCGCCGGCACGGCCCGCCCGGTCGTGGCAGCCACCTGGCGCCGTGACGTACAGCAGCCGGGGCCCACCACCGCGAACGGAACCGGAGCGCACCGGCCCAGCCCGACCGGAACCGGTACGGGCGGGCCCAGCCCGACCGGACCCGGTGCAGCCGGGCCCGGTGCGACGCGTGCCACCGGTACGCCGGGGCCCGGGAGCCCGCAGGCCCGGGACGCCGGCGCGTCGGCACGGGCCTGGCCAGTCTCGATGGCTTGCTGGGCGGGGGCTTTCCCAGCGCTTCGGTCTCGCTGGCGATGGGGCCGTCGGGTATTGG